>JARRRJ010000439.1:0-3554 GCA_037380865.1 Sedimentisphaerales bacterium | reverse complement strand
TTTCTGCGACATATATCCTATAGTCTCTTTTATTCTGTATCGCTGTGTCGCGATATCGAACCCTCCAACCTTTACTGTACCCGAAGTCGGAGGCAATATACCGCAAAGCATTCTTATCGTCGTGGATTTCCCAGCTCCGTTAGGCCCGAGAAAGCCGAACACCTCTCCCTTTGCGACCTCGAAACCGATACGATTTACGGCTGTGAACTTTCCGAATCGCTTCTCAAGGTCACGCACTTCGACCGCTTTAGGCTGACGTTCGTTCATAATCGTTTATCACAGAAATAAATGCCTCCTCGATAGATTTCGAATTCATCTGGTTCTTTATTTCAGAAGGACTGTCACATTTCAAGAGCGTTCCTTTGTGCATAAGCGCTACAGTATTACAATTTTCGGCTTCCTCAAGATACGAGGTAGAAATAACTATAGTGACTTTTTCCTTAAGAAGGTTATACAATATTTTCCAGAAGTCTCTCCTCGAAACAGGATCCACGCCGTTAGTAGGCTCATCGAGAAAAAGTACTCTGGGATTGTGAATTAGCGCGCAGGTAAGTCCCAGCTTCTGTTTCATCCCGCCCGAGAGATTTCCGGCGAGTCTTTTTTTAAACAGTTTCAAATTGCTGAAATCGAGGAGGCTTTCAATTTTGGGAGCTTTCTGTTTATAAGGCAAACAGTAAATATCAGCATAAAAATTCATATTCTCGATAACAGTCAAATCCTCATACAATCCGAAATGCTGCGGCATGTAAGCGATATGCTCCCTTAGCGCAAAAGATTCTTTGATGATATCTTTGCCATAGACCGAGCCGTGACCTGAAGTCGGTTCCAGTACGGCTGTCAAGAGCCGCATTATAGTAGTTTTACCGGCTCCGTCGGGTCCGACAAGCCCGAAAATTTCGCCTTCCTGAATTTGAATACTGAGATCTTTAACTGCTGTTATATTATCGAATTTCTTTGTCAGATTGACAGTCTCGACGGCATGCATCCTTATTCCTTTATGTAGCCGTCTGCGGGCATACCCGGTTTGAGCTCGAAGTTGGGATTACTCACATCGATCTTGATTCGATAAACAAGCTTGACACGCTCCTCGGGAGTCTGAATATACTTGGGAGTGAATTCTGATTCCTGTGAGATAAAGGAAATTCTTCCCTTATAAATTTTGTTGGGATAGCTGTCGGTTTTTACATCTACTTCCTGATTGAGATGTACCCTTCCCAAATCGGTTTCCATAATGTAAGCGGTAAGCCAAATGTCGTTCATGTCAACTATTGTGAACACAGTCGAGCCCGGCTGCACGACTTCGCTGACTTCCGCGCTTTTGACTGTCACGTATCCCTGCGCATCTGACACGAGATTCGCATAATCCAGTCTTATTCCCGCTACTTCAAATGCATTTTGAGCTGACTGTAATTTCGCCTTTGCTACCTGGAACTTGTTTTGCGCAATGTCCCAGTCCTGAACGGAAATCGCATTTTCCTCGAAAAGCTGTTTGTAGCGTGTATAATCTTTTTCGCTCAAATTGTAATCGGATTGAGCCTGCTCGTAATTTGCCTGCGCCTGCTGCTTCGCTTTCGTCAGCTCATTGCTATCGAGAGTCGCAACAACCTGTCCCTTCTTAACATAGTCACCTTCATCTGTAAAAAGGTTGTTTATTTTGCCTGCAACCTGAAATGACAGGCGGGTTTCCGTCGCTTCGATGTTACCCGAGACCATGATTGTATCGAGAGGAGTGGTTCTTCGAATTTCGAAGTAATAAACCAGAACAATCGCTGAGACAGCTATTGCGATAGCAATTAAGAACACAAATTTTTTCATGACTCGTATTATATCAAACACAAACACGACGTGCCATTCTTTAGTTTGTATTTTGCTTACGCGTTACTGTAAGTGGGTAACTGGTTAGCTCTCTTGTCACTGTATTTCCTTACTGGTTTTTGCTGGAATAACGATATAATGTCACCGAGGACCCTTGGCACGGCAAGTCCGCCTGGACATATTAGATATTTCGGGACCCATTGAGGCCCAAATTTTTCCTTATATTTGCGAAGTCCCTGGAAGTTATAGAAATGCTCGCCGTGACGGTATACAAAATTAGCCAAAATGGGCCATTTGCGAGGTTTATAGCTCACGTCCTTGATTCCCGGCTCAGGTCCGCCTGATTCGATTCCCGAGAGCGGTGCCATGCCCAGGTTGAAATATCTGTATCCTTCCTGTTTTGCCCACACCATCAATTGAGCAAACAAAAAGTCCATCAGGCCGTCATGTGAACCGGGAACATATCGCATTAAGTCTATGGAAAGCTCCTCTTTTTCTGCACCGAGCCACATGTTTGCAAAGGCAGTTATTCCTTCTTTATTAAACACAACGGCGATTGGGTAGTTGCTGATGTACTCTTCGTCGAAAAAGCCAACGCAGAATCCCATTTCCCCTATGTTCTTATGTTCTAACCAAGCGTCTGATATTTCACGTAACCTTCCCATGAGAGACTTTGTCTCGCTTGCCTGAAGGACTTTAAACTCGTAGCCAAGTTTTTCCAGGGCGTTAATTGTATAGCGCAGGTGCCTGTGCGCTCCTCCCTGCAGGGAAAAATCCGGGAGCGGCACGCGCGCTTCCTCACCCATTTTTAGAGAAACAAGTCCCAGGTCAGCGTAGTACGGAAGATCGTCTGCACTGACTTCATAAAAAGCGGCGGAACAGCCATGCTTGTCTGCCATTTCATAAAATCGCCAGAGAAGTTGGGACCATTCCTCAGTTGGACCTATGGGGCTTCCCATTGCAATCCAGCTCTGTCCTTTTGAGCCGTACATCCAGCAGTGCAAGAATTGCATATGTTCGAGACGAGTTCTCTACTATGGACCTGACTGTTCCTAAATCTGCAGCCAGCTCTTTTTTTAGCGGTTTGCGTGCAAACCTCAGAAGCGTTCCGACAGCAAGGGTCATAGAGACAATTGTGATGCCTGCAGTGGCTCTAAGAAAGCGGGATGCGTCACTGTTATAGGCGAACTTCCACCATAGCGAGTTGGAATATTCGACGTGTTTGTACGAAAAAAAGCCCAGCCAGATAGAACCGGCAACGACAATCACAATCGGAATAATCCAGTTGAAATTCAGCAAATGAGCAAAGAGCGAGCTTTTTCTGTAGAATTCTTTTCGACACGGGAGAAATACTACTAACATGATAAAGAGTATAGTGGCCTCTTCGTAGTCAAGACCTTTGAAAAGTGAAAGGAAGATACCAAGAGCGAGCAATATTGAAGTGAGATAATAGGTCGCATCGAGACGAAGCTGTAAGCCGCGAGCAAGCAAAAGAAGCCAGAATCCAATCAAACTGGCCATAAAATGCGAAACTTCCAGGAAAGGAAGGGGCAAAAAGTCTCTTAGCAATTCCAGTCTGCTTTGCTCTGCAGGCAGTGCGCCGCTGAACAACAAGACTGTACCTCCCAGAAAGACGAGAAAAGCAAAAACGTGCGGCACAGCAATTGAAGTCACCTGACTAAGCGCCGCGCCAAAGATTCTGACTGCTTTCTGCTTCAGCATTTCGAGAAGGCCGAGCA
>JARRRJ010000438.1:0-2894 GCA_037380865.1 Sedimentisphaerales bacterium | reverse complement strand
TCATTATGAAAATACCGGAATTACAAAAACCTGAAAAGTATGTAGGATTATATATAGTTGATTTTGGCGATTATTCGAGTGTGGGTTTTACCGCTCTTGAAGTTGCTGAACTGCTGGAAAGTGAAAAATATAAGGATTGCAAGGTTTATAAAATCCATCGTGCTTATCCTGACGGCAAGTTGGAAATAAAAGGTGTACCAACAGTGAAATTCCAGCTCGAAGCAGGCATGTTTTTCTATTCGAGCGACCTCGAAACAAGTAGAAGAGATTACAAAGAGCTTGTAAAATTAGGCGTAGAAACAACTCCGCCCTGCCGCGCAAAAGTGCAGTTGGCTCAATACAACGATGAGAAATTCGCAGTAGCTCTTATTTACCCGGCCGAATACGATGACGAGTTCAGCAGCTGGCTCATAGACGGCCAATACAAAACCACCGGCGCCGCCGAAGGCGGCATAGAAGCAGTACAAAGATATTACAGCCAAGAGCCTGAAATCATGGACAGACACCAACTCTTCGGCCAATCCGAAACAATCTCCAGAACAGGCCAGGAACTACTACAAAACCTAAAAGTCGCAGTTCAAAGATAGAATAATACCTAATAGTTTTATTTCTTGTTAAGCATCGTTATTTTCTCGTCCAGTTCAGCTAAAGAAAATCCTTCTGCGATAACGACATGATTTTTATCAGTTAGTGTAAACCAGGGTAAAGATTGAACACCCCAGGAATATCCAAGTCCTGACAAATCGTCCTTGCTCACTCCCACTGGAGGCAAAATTTCATTTCTTTCAAGCCATGAAGTAAAAATCTTTTCTTCTACTGCTCCGGCATGAATAAAGACCATATAGAGACCTTTTTCAAGTAAGGAATTTGCATCTTTATTTAATGATAGAATAGCATTGCGGCTTGGACGCTGATCTATGTCCCAGAAGCATATCAGAAGCATCTTATTTTTAGTTTGGACGGGATCGAGCATGATATTAAGTTCCAAGAGCTTAGGTATGATATTTCCATTAATAAGCGAAGGTGGTCCTAAATTTTCAAGGTCCACTTCATAACCGTTGATATCAACAACCTTTCCATCTTTCCATATATAACTACCCGGAAGAAAAAGAGAGTTCTCACCAGTAATCATAACCATTGCACCGCTGGAAATATCCTTCGGAATAAAAGAGCCTAATGTATCGTGGTCAGGATTCAATTCGATATCTGTAATTTTGTAATGTGATTTTTGTTTCTCAAGGTTTGCTCTTTCGCTTCCGTAATCAGCTTCAACAGGAACCCATATATCGTCAATCTTCCTGAATTTAACTTCGTTCACAAAATTATATAAGCTGTCATTATCCGGTAATACATAGTCATTTTGAAGCATATCTCCAGGACCTTTCCTTACTTCAGCTCTTGCAATATTATAGCCATGAGCCGGATCAATCCATACTGTGTAATTACCGGTTTTTGCCTTTGCCTCTATTACGTAACAATCTGAGTCTCCGATTTCTTCCATCTTTTTACGAACTTGTGACGAATCAGCTTTTCGAATAATTGTATCTATACGTCCTAAATTTTGAGGCAAATATCCCATTCCAAAAGCACATACAGAATATCCCTTAAATATTTCTTCTCTTACATCATAATTCTTATCTGCTTTTAATCTTATTACCATAGTGGATTTATCGTTCGGGTTTGGTCTATCATACATATAGTGACCTATCCCATTCCACCAATGACTTTTGCGATATGGATTATCTTTTTCATAATGATCCGTTGGATTAATATCTCCCCATATAGCCATACTGGCATAAGCTCTTTTTTCATCGATAACTAATTTACTAATAGACTCTCTATGGAAATTTGTATCTTTCACTGTAGAGACAGTATAATCAGTTGAACTCTCAGTTGTTGCGATAAAAGAAGCAAGCTTTTTCTGAGTAGCAGCGAAATTATCGAGCAACTCATTTATTTTACTATTAACTACATTCTTTTCGTCCTTTGTTTCAGTAGTCTTATTAGGATATGAAGCAGGTTGTTTTTTGGAGGATTGTTTAACCAATTCCCATATGCTTGCAGGTTTATCTTCCCCGTTTGCTATAAATGAGAAAACGACAGTCAAACCGGCTCCAAGCAATACAATCAACATGCCAGCCATAATTTTCGTTTTTACAGCAATACCAGCAGAAATAGAAGATGCGATTTTAGCGCCGATAGTTGCCTTACTGCCTGCTATAGCGATTTTACCAAGCTCTTTCATTATAGAAACAGGTGCAGCTTTTATGATATTTTCACTCAATAGAGTTATAAACACAGCCGCAGAAACAATAACTCCTCGTGATTTTAATTTGAGACGCAGCAATTCGATGCCTGATTCTATCCAGCGGGAGACAGTTGGTTGTGATATGTTACACTTTTTCGCGATATCAGTTGTAGTTAAACCTTCGAAAAAACGCAGGATAAGAACTTCTCGTGTCTGGTCGTCAAGGTTTTCGAGTTCTTCATCGATACAAGTTGATATTTCGCGCCATATTGCTTTATTATCTTCCGAATCTACATTTCCCGGATTAGCAGTATATATCAATTCGCGCTGTTTTCGTTGTGAATCACTTCGTACAAGGTCAATTGCCCTGTGTGTAGCTGTTCTATGGAGCCAGTTGGGTAATGAGCCGGTAATGTCCGCCGCATCGCGAACCAATTGAAGAAAGGTATCCTGAACTGCATCGGACGCATTGTCTTTGTCCCCGAGAATGCGCAGACACACGCCGTAAACCAGGGGTGCGTGCTGTTTTATGATTTCCGCAAATGCCTCTGCATCACCGTTAGTGGAGAAACGACTCAATAACATAAATTCACTTTCTGCCATTTTTCAAGTCTCCATAACGTTATTATATCCGTTATTTGTTTTC
>JARRRJ010000437.1:0-2895 GCA_037380865.1 Sedimentisphaerales bacterium | reverse complement strand
TTGCAACAAAGTTGATGATTTTGAGCTTTTTTATCGTGATGGGTATTGGGCTTATCAATCCTGATCGTCTGAAACCTGTTACATGGGCGCCGCCTGTGCAGCTCGCTGCAGGTGGTATGATAATTTTTCTTGATTACGAAGGTTTTTAGCTTATTGCAAATGCAGCAGAGGATGTGCGAGATTATAAAAAAACTCTGCCTCGAGCTTTTTATAGCTCCGTCATTATCGTAATCGTGCTGTACGTTCTTATAGCTTTTGTCACAATCGGAAATCTTCCTGTCGAAAAGATTGTATCAAGCAAAGATTATGCTCTTGCAGAAGCGGCAAAACCCTCGATGGGCAATGCAGGATTCAAGTTGATTGCCATCGCCGCTATGCTTTCAACTGCCTCTGCTATTAACGCAACTCTTTACGGAGCAGCAAGATTGAGCTACGTAGTTGCCAAAGAAGGTGAATTACCTCAGGTCCTCGAAAAGAGAATCTGGAAGGAGCCCGTCGAAGGTTTGCTTATCACATGTGCAGTTGCTTTACTCAGCGCTAATCTTCTGAATCTCACAAGTATATCCACAATAGGAAGCGCCGGCTTTCTGCTGATTTTCGCAGCGGTTAACGCCGCAAACGCTCTAATGCACGTAGAAACAAAAAGCAACTGTTATGTTTCTATCGCGGGCGTTGTTGTGTGTGTCGGTGCATTAATCGCTTTGGTATATCAGACTGCTATAACTCAGGCTTCGAATCTCTGGATTTTAGCATTCTTGATTGCCGTTTCTTTCGCAATCGAAATCATATATAGATCAATTAGAGCAAGAGGATTTCATCTGCATGATTGAATTCGCTATTGATAGTTAATTGTATTAGAAGGAGAATATTATGGCTAATGAAAACAAACCTAACGTACTGGTATTGGGAGGCAACTTTGCAGGATTAACGGCAGCAAGATTTATTCGCGACAAATGCGGCAATTCTGTAAATATTACTCTTATCGACCGAAAACCCTATTTGATTTTCGTACCTAACATTCCGATTGAAGTACTCGGAAACCGTGACCCGGAAGATTCTCTGCATATGCCTATTCATCATACGTTGAAGCGTGACAACACAGAGTTTATCCAAGCGGATATCACAGAAATAGACCTGGATAAGAAGAAAGTAACTTATGTTCCCACAGAACGACTCGGTGCCGCTCATGAACAAATCGGTTATGATTTTCTTGTCATAGCTCTTGGGTCGCGTCTGGCGTATGACAGGATTGAAGGTTTCGGAAAGTACGGTCATACACTTTCGGATAGTTACTACGGTGATAAGCTTCGTGCTTTTCTTCATGAAGGCGGCTACAAAGGAGGCCCAGTTGCTATCGGCTCAGCTCGCTTTCACCAGGGAACGAAAGGAAAACCTGATTGGCTGCCTGACTCGAAATCTGCTTGTGAAGGACCTCCGCTGGAAATCGCTATGGCGCTCGCGAGCTGGCTTCAAGACAGGCACCTTGGCGGTCCGCAGAATATTACACTCTTTACTCCTGCCAAGGTCATTGCTGAAGATGCAGGCGAGAAAATCGTTAATGAGTTCCTTGACATGGCTGGACAGATGGGATTCGGATATAAGAACAATACGGAGGATATTAAACGCATTACACAAGACGGAATAGAATTCGCGAGCGGCGACAGCCTGGAAGCTGAACTGAAAATCATATTTCCAAATTGGGAGCCTCATTACATTATTAGAGACCTTCCGATTGTCGACGAGGTCGGATTTGTTATTACTGATTTGACTATGCGCTGTATAGATTATCCCGATGTGTTTGCATTGGGAGATTGCTCGGCTCTTACAGTTCCCAAACTCGGAGCTCACGGGCACAAACAGGCTGAAATCGTCGCAAAACAGTTGGGCAAAGAGATGGGTCGTGTTTCCGAAGAGGAAGCAGATGAGCCTTTTAGCCCGGAGATAATATGCATGGGTGAAATGGGGCACCACAAAGCATTCTATATACATTCCAATGCCTGGTACGGCGGCGATATAAGCGTATTCAAAATGGGCTACATATATTATGCCATGAAAATGGCGTTTAAGGAAATGTATTTCCATACAGGCGGTAAACCGCCGACATGGGGCATTCCCCTTACTGAATTGGTGGCCGAACACAGAATGGCCGCCAAATGATATGCACATACCCTCTTTGTCTTGAAATAGAGCAATGTATATCTTTTTAGTTGTTTGCATTTTTGGAGCCTCGTTTGTTTCCTCTATGGTGGGACAGGGAGGGGGAGTGCTCTATACTCCTATACAGGTTTGGTTCGGTAGTAACATCCGTCAGGCCGCTACGACAAGTCTGTTTCTAATCATAGTTTTATCGATTTCATCTGCAATTACTTACGCTAAAAGCAGAAGAGTTGATTGGCCTCTGGCAATTGTGCTCGAAAGCGCAACCACGCTTAGTGCTTTTATTGGGGCAATATTTTCGAGTAGAATTAAAGAAGACTTACTCTTGTTGATACTTGCGGGAGCGATAACGTCGGCAGCTCTTCCATTACTATTAGACATAGAAAGAAAGCATATCGAAAAATCCTGCCGTGGCGGCTTAACATCGTGGCTCCGAAACACAGATAACAGGCAATATTGCATCAATCTCTTTGTCGCAATACCTGTTTCGATAGGCGCCGGCTTGATTAGCGGAATGGTCGGAGTTGGAGGGGGAATATTGAAGGTTGCCGCGATGGTTTTATTGCTTGGAGTCCCAGTCGATATTGCAATCGCATCCAGCTCTATTATGGTGGGAATTACAGCAACAGGCGGCTTCACAGGCCACCTGCTCAACGAAACATGGGACTTGAAGAAGGCTATCCCGCTGGCAATTGTTGTTTTCGCAGGAGCACAAATAGGAAGCAGAATTTCTGTCGG
>JARRRJ010000436.1:0-2895 GCA_037380865.1 Sedimentisphaerales bacterium | reverse complement strand
AGCAAAACTGTATTATTGTTCAATGTAGAATAAGCTCGGCAGGCTCAATCCGTGTTCGGGAGATTATGCGATTGCTTCATTTGGATGTGGAGATGTTCGCTTGTCCGATGAAAAGAACAAATGTTCAATGGCAGGATATATGGCAAGAGAAATGCTAATAAATGTAGCTGAGAGCGAGGAATGCAGAGTAGCTGTAGTAGAGGACGGCTCGCTCGAAGAGCTATATGTAGAAAGAACGTCTCTCAATAGTCATGTTGGCAATATCTATAAAGGAAAAATTGCAAACATCGAGTCCGGCATACAAGCGGCGTTTATAGACTTTGGCGTCGGCAAAAATGGTTTTCTTCATATAAGTGATCTTCACCCGCGGTATTTTTCCTCGAAAACCAGCGAATCATCGGAAAATATAGGTCGTCGAAAAGCTCTGAAGGAACGCCCGCCTATACAAAGCTGCCTCCGCAGAGGCCAGGAAATCGTAGTTCAGGTGACAAAGGAAGGTATAAAATCCAAGGGAGCTACACTCAGTACTTATCTTGCTTTACCTGGTAAATACCTCGTTATGCTGCCGTGGATGAAGAAGCACGGAGTTTCTCACAAGATAGAAGACGAGGAGGAGCGAAACAGGCTTCGCGAGATTTTCGAGCAGTGCAATCCGCCGAAGGGAATGGGTTTTATTATAAGAACCGCAGGTCAGAAATGCTCGAAAAGGGACATCCAGAATGACCTGCGCTAACTCAGGAGACTCTGGCGAACAATTGAAAAACGCATAGAAACCGAAAAAGCACCGGGTGAGCTTTACCAGGAATCTGACCTTGTTATCAGAGCTTTACGCGATGTGTATAATAGCAAGATAAGCAAAATAATCTGTGATTCGGAAAACGTTGTTCGTAAGATTAAGGACTTTTTCTCGATTGCTACGCCTCGCGTTAGACAAAAAGTCGTATTCTACGATAGCAAAATACCGCTCTTTCATAAGAACAAAATAGAAGAAGAAATTTCTAAAATTCAATCTCGAAAAGTTGAACTTAAGAACGGCGGTTCAATTGTAATCGAGCAGACAGAAGCGCTTGTTTCGATAGATGTCAATAGCGGGCGCTATCGCAAGCAGCATAATGCAGAAGAAACCGCTTATGAAAGCAATGTAGAAGCCGCAAACGAAATCGCCCGGCAGCTCAGACTTCGCGATTTGGGCGGCCTGATAATATGCGACTTTATTGATATGAGAAACAATAGTCATCGCAAAGCAGTCGAAAAAGCGTTTCGCACTGCGATGAAAAACGACCGGGCTCGCTCGAAAATTCTCAGTATCAGCAGGTTCGGTGTAGTCGAAATGACCCGACAACGCGTGCGCCCTTCGCTGCAGTCCAGCATATATCTTGCCTGTCCGACATGCGGTGGAACAGGCTTTGTCAAGAGCCACGAATCGCTCGCAATTGAAATTATTCGCCTGTTAAATCTTTCAGCGTCGAAGGAGCAGATCAGGAGAATCGAGCTTTTCGTCTCTCCGGAAGTGGCAGATTACCTTCAGAACATAAAAAGGTCTTCGATCGCGCAAATCGAAGTTAACAGCGATAAAAAAGTCATCGTCCATTCTGCTCCCGATTACTCGGGAGAAAGACACGAAATGGTCTGCTACAACGACAGGGGAAGCGTCATAAAAATCTGAGCATCGCAACTCGATTCATCCAAATTGCCGCATATAACGTCTGTTGCCTGTTTTAGCTTGACGAGTCATTGCGCTTAGATAATACTGTAGCAATTATGAAGAATCTTTATGTTATTCGAGGCAGCCGCGAAGATGAAGTTTGATTTGGAATATGCTCGACAGGTTATTCAAGTTGAAGCCGACGCTATAAGCTCGCTCACTCCCATTGTTGACGAGTCATTCGCCAAAGCGGCTGAGATGATTTATAATTGTACGGGCTCATGCATTGTCAGCGGGATTGGCAAAGCAGGCATAATCGGACAGAAGATAAGCGCAACACTCGCTTCTACAGGCACGCCAAGCCATTTTCTCCATCCCGCAGAAGCAGTGCACGGCGACTTGGGCCGGCTCCGAAAAGACGATATCGTATTAGTCCTGAGCTACGGCGGAGAGACTGATGAAATTACTCGGCTTATAAATCTTGTAAAGCAACTCGATATCAGGCTGATTGCAATAACAGGCCAGAACGATACGACCCTCTGCAAGTACAGCGATGTCGCGCTATGTATGGGAAAGATGGATGAAGCGTGTCCGCTCGGTGTGGCACCCAGTGTCTCGACAACATGCATGTTGGCGGTCGGCGATGCCATCGCTCTTACGATTATGAAAGCACGGGATTTCAGCGTCGAAGACTACGTCAGGTTTCATCCGGGCGGTTCTTTAGGCACGAAGCTCATGACAGTCGAACAATCCATGATGTTCCGACACGGTGAAAAACTGCCTATCGCAGATGTCAATGATACAATTGCACAGCTTCTCGAAAAAACAGGCGATGTCAAACGTCATGGAGCGGTCATGGTCACAGGTAAAGATGAAAAACTAATGGGCATAATTACCGACGCTGACCTTCGCAGGTTAGTTACGAAGCATAAAAGCAAGTGTTTCGAGCTAACTGCAGGCGATGTAATGACTCCAAATTGCAAGAGAATAAGAGCGGATGCGCTGGCCGCTGAAGCGACAGCTATTTTCCACAAATACAGAATAGATGAACTTCCCGTAGTGGACTCTGATGGAAAACCTGTCGGCATGATTGATGTTCAGGATATTATAACTATAAAAGTTGTGGGATAAAGAAGACCAATGCAGGATCTTTCAAATATAAAAATGCTCGTCCTGGACGTTGACGGCGTATTGACCGACGGGACAATAGTAATCAATGCCGACGGAAGCGAAAGCAAATTCTTCAGTTC
>JARRRJ010000435.1:0-2916 GCA_037380865.1 Sedimentisphaerales bacterium | reverse complement strand
GGCGAAAGTATGAACTTCGCGCTCACAAAGCAATGAGATTTTCAGCAAACCTTCTGGAAGAGTCACTGATATGAATCATCCTGTCGGCAAAGTTGTGATTGCATTAAAATCTGCACTGCCGCAATTTAAAGATCGCGAAGTTGACACTGACAAACTCGCTCAAAATATTATACAGCTTCATACAACAGGCGAGGCTGATTATTCGAGCATGCCGCCGGGTTTTGCCCAGGGTATTCCAGGCTCATTTATATCCTTATCGAAAGGGATGCTCTTTGAAAAGGAAGATGGCTCCCTGTGCACGATGTACGAGCTTGAAGGGCCTGTCAGCAACGATAATTTCAGAACTAAAGCTAAAATATGCGATACACTTTATCTGATATGGCTGGGAACGGAAAAAATCGAGTTACATTCCGTCGAAGAGCTTCTTCGCAGCTTATCAGGACATATTATACCCGAAATAAATTATATATTTTCTCCTTACGAAGAGCCGCGTTTGCGCTCTGCTCTGAAGATGCAGTTTGAGAATGTCCCCGTACCCGCCGCGACAGGGGGTGTACATTTCCCGTGGCCCGGACTTCCTGAAGATGTTTCCGTTGCTTCTGTACAATTGTATTTAGAAGCATGGGCTTCAGCAAAGAGCGGCCTGTTAATTGAGCTTGATGAATTCAGCCGGTATATCGAACAAATTCGAGATCCAGAACCGTAGACAAGTTAACAGACTACGTTCTCATTGCAGAATCGGCTTTCTCGACTGAAAATTGGCTTTGTTCCGCAAACTCGTTCTCACCTTTCGTTTCTGCTGTCTCCTGCATTCTCTGATCTGTGTCTTTGTCTGAATTGGCTTTGTTTGTCATGGCGAAGCTTGTGCCACAGGTATCGTTAGACGAAGCCGGTCCTGTCAGATCGACCTCCGCCGCACGCTTTAGTATTTCCGGTTGAAAGCCGGCGGATTGGCTTTGTTTCTCTTTTCGCAGCTTTTGTGTTTTGCGAAATTCATCAGTTGCCTTATAAAGACTGCTCTCGATTCGACGCTCGTACGATAACAGCAGGTCAAGTGACCTGGCATCTGCAAAATCTCTCTTCAAGGCATATCCCGTAATCAAATCGAAATTGCCTGCCCTTGCTTCTTCCTGCGCATTGTCTATCCGGCTGCGGCAATCCTGCATGCTGAAATCTATAAGCGCATCTACGAGCACATTCTGAAAATGCTCGGCGCGCCTCAGCCGCCATGAAAGAGCGACAATTCTCTGGGCCAGCATTAATTCCATCCCTCCTGAAGGAGCCAGATCATCGAGCATCACATCGCGAAACAGGTCAAATTCCTCCTGGCTTTCGGTTCGTATCAAATTCTTTTTCGCGCAGAGACCATGCCTGAGAGCATTCTGCGAAACAACCTCCTTCCCCCGAGCGGTACGAGGCCCGGTAGATTTCTTTGCATTTTCACGATTGGCTTTGATTTGCGCTTCTGTACTCATGATTTTTGGTCCTTTCATAAAAAATTGATTTTCATTTTTAGCCACAGAGGACACAGAGTTCATAGAGATTTTCTGTTATTATTTCTCTGAGTTTTCTGTGGTCTCTGCGGCATTATTCACTTTTCAAGTCAGGGGCAAAAAACAATGCCCCTCTATAATTAATAGTGTAAAGTGTTGCGTGTATGATTGATTTCCTTGACATTTTTGCATTTTCGAAAAACGCTAAGTCCTTGTGTTTACTGGAATAAAAATTTTTTAGGAATTTTCCATTTTTTTAAAAAGGGTGTTGCGTGTTTGATTGAAAACTGAGCCAAAAATGAGGGTTGGGGAAAAGTTAAAAGTGAGGTAAAGTTAAAACGTACGGTGGGCTGTGCCCACCAGCTTTCACAAAGGTATGCTGAGCATACCCTGCAACTCTTCATAAATGCAGTAAATCATTAGTATTTTTTCTTTTCGTGCCTGAACATTTTACCGTTTATTCGTTTTTCATCATACAATCCCCGTGTCAATCTCTGTGCTGAATTATAACAAAAGCGTAAATTATTTTTATGGAATATGTCGTGGAGTTTTTTTGGAAAAAGGGTTGAAAAAGTGGCTTTGTTGTGAAATAATGCGGCACATTATGAAAAGACAATTAAGAATATTGCTTGTTTTTGTTGTATTTAACTTTCTGTTTGCGTGTGCCGCTCAGGCGTCCCTGACGGAGAGGGTCAATGAAGTTCTCGGGCGTTCCTCGCAAAGGAGGGTGGAGTTTTCGATATGCATTGTGAAAGCGGATACAGGCAAGACGCTGTACGAGCATAATGCACGAAATCCCCTGATGCCTGCTTCGAATATGAAGATAATCACGACTGCGGCGGCGCTGAAGTATTTGGGTGCTGAATTCGAGTATAAAACGAAAGTCGGAATTCAGGACAGTAATCTCGTGATAATAGGAAGCGGCGATCCGCTCTTTGGCGACAGGATGACGGATGAAAAATACGGGCGCCAGCCTGAATGGATTTTAGAGAGTATCGCGCAGGCGATCAAAGACAAAGGAGTCAGCTCAATTAAGGATATAATCGTCGATACCGGAATTTTCGACAACGAGCTTATTCATCCGAGCTGGGACAGGAATGATCTGAATCGCTCGTGGTCCTGCGAGGTCAGCGGGCTGAACTACAATGACAACTGTATCGCGATAAGCATGGAAAACATGGGCGGGCGGGTGAGTATTTTCACGGACCCGCAAACCTCTTTCGTTACACTCATCAACAATGTCGATGCCGTATCGACAGGCGAAAACTCATGGGGCGCATATCGCGGCACCCAGCCTAACAAGCTCACAATAAAGGGCAAGTGCAGCAGCAGGGTGGCGCCGTTCGACATCGCAATCGAGAGACCGGCCGCGTTTTTCGGATGCGTGCTGGGCGAGTACCTGAACAAGAACAGCATAAGCATT
>JARRRJ010000434.1:0-2925 GCA_037380865.1 Sedimentisphaerales bacterium | reverse complement strand
GCGGTAAGATTATAATATTAGTTTTGTAAAATTTTAGAGACATTACTCATTGTATATTATGATGTATGTTGTGCGCTTTATGGTAATGGGAGAAACCCGATGGAACAAATTGTAGAACCTGCAATAAACTTGTTTGATGATAAGTTACCCTCCTTGGAGGAGTTAAGGAACCTCTCTGAATATATTCATTCAGGCGAAAAGAACGTAATGGAGTTTGCTCAGAAAATTGAAGAAAACAAGAACAGTTCTTCAAGTGTTTCTTCAGGTGCACTGGGAATTGGGCTCTATTTTCTTGGGCTCAACGAGGAAGCTGTTGAGAAACTTCAGAAGGCTAAAGACAGCCAGCAGAAGTACTTATACATGACTTATGCGTTGAACAAGCTTCACAGATTTGACGAAGCAATTCAGAGCCTGGATAAAAGCCTCAGCTTCGGTGCGGATTCATTGAGCGTAACTTTAGAGAAAGCAGCGACTTATCGCCATGCCGGTAACTATGAATCCGCTGCTGAGCAGCTTAAATCCTGTGCAAATTTCGAGAACGTAAGCGCAGAATATCACTATCAGCTTGGCAGGCTCAATGAAGCACAGGGGCTCTACAAAGAAGCGAAGGAGAATTATCAAAAAGCTATTGACTTGTCACCAAATCACCAGAGGGCACTTTTCCATCTTGCCTATCGATGCGATTTGAACGGGGATGAAGATACAGCTATCGGCTACTACAAGCAAATCGTATCACATTCACCGACTTACGTGAGCGCTTTGCTCAATCTGGCTGTTCTTTACGAAGACAGGGAGCAGTTTGACAAAGCCGCAAAGTGCGTCGATACTGTTCTCGAAACCCATCCCAATCATCAGAGAGCCATCCTCTTCAAAAAGGACATCGAAAGCTCGAAGACGATGTTCTACGACGAAGAGAAAGAGATGAAAAAGACGCGAAAGAACCAAATTCTGGAGACGCCCATCTCCGATTTCGAGTTGTCTGTGCGCAGCAGGAATTGTCTAAAGAAAATGAAAATTCGCACGCTGGGCGACCTATTGAATATTACCGAAGCAGAGCTGCTCTCTTACAAAAATTTCGGAGAAACGTCTTTAAAAGAAGTGAAAGCGATTCTCGAATCGAAGAATTTGTTTCTTGGAATGGCTCTCGATGAAAAGTCTTTTGCACAGCCCGAAGTTGAGGAGGATCCGTTTGTGGAGGAGCAGGATCAAGGACTTCTTAACAAGCCTATTGAAGATTTGCAATTGTCTGTGCGGGCCAGAAAATGCCTTGAGAAGCTTAGTCTTCGCACTATCGGGGAACTGACCAGCAAGACGGATGCAGAGCTTCTGGGTTGCAAGAACTTTGGCGTCACGAGCCTGAACGAGATAAAGAAAGCTCTCGGAGACCTTGAATTATCCCTGCGAAGTTTGGATTGACGAGCACATTGCTATTAGAAAAGTTGAAGTTGTCTAATCTTTTCCGGCCTACGGCAAAACCGCGAACTGTCATCTGTTGGTCTGCAATTAATTTGGGATGCCTCAGAAGTGCAGCTCTTGCGGCAATGCTCCTTGTATCTCCAATGTTTATCGATGGCTGCAAAAGCCGAAAGCCTGCAAATCCAACACCTGACATCAAGGCTGCCCGGCAATTCTGGGTGAGAGTTCTGCTCCTTGATAATGTCCAGCAATGTTCAGTCGCAATCGATTCCAAATACAGTATTGAGGAGGCAAACAATGATTCGATAAAGAATGTTAAAATAGATAAGAAGGCTTTGCGCGAACCCGCAAGCGTGCTTATCAAAGATGGTCAAATTTACATCGCAGGACGAACCTGCAAAAGCAGGCAGATTACCATTTCACCTGAAAGTCCTTATATTTTCAGCTTGAACGAGAAGCTTTATCGCGGCAAACTAATGTTCATGATTAACCATGATAGCGGATCTTTTGACGTTATTAATCTTGTACCGCTCGAGTCATATATAGCCGGCGTTGCGGGAGCTGAGATGCCCGATTACTGGGAGCCTGAAGCTCTTAAATGCCAGGTGATAGCGGCAAGAACTTATTGTTTGTTCATTAAGAAACGTTTCGGCGCCAATCGAGCCTGGGACTTAAACAAGAATGCCGCTCATCAAGTCTATCTCGGACTCGAAGCTGAATCCCCTGCGGTCTGGAAAGCAGTTAACGATACTTTCGGCGAGGTTCTGACTTGTAAACAAGCCGACGGAACCGAAGATATTTTTCCTTCTTATTACAGCTCAACCTGCGGTGGACATACTGAAAACAGCGAAGAGGTATTTGGAGATTCGTACGAACCTTTGAAGGGTGTAGAATGTAGTTACTGTAAAGATGTCGCCAAGTCTGAAATCTTTTTCTGGCCTGATGCTGAGTTTCAAAAAGCTGACGTTATTGAAAGGCTTTTGCACAGATACCCGAATCTCAACAAGCTGGGGGAAATCACGGAAATTTCAGTTGCCCGGCAGAGTGAGTATACGGATTTTTCGCGGCTTACGAAGATTGAAATTTCAGACGCGAATGGCAATAGCGATTTTTTGCGTGCGGAAGATTTTCGTCTGACAATTGATCCGTCAGGCAGAAAGGTTAAAAGTACCGCGTGCAAGCTTGAAGAAACCGATGGCAAGTTGATTTTTACAGACGGCCGGGGGTGGGGGCACGGCGTCGGAATGTGTCAGTGCGGAGCTGAAGGAATGGCCAGGGAAGGCAACAAAGCAGAAGAGATTCTCGAACATTATTATCCGGGCTCGAAAATATTGAAAATTGAATATTATAGGTAATGCAGAATTTTGAAGTCATACATAATGATTCTCGTTCGTCCGCGCGCGCGGGTTTGCTCAGAACTGCACATGGGCAGGTGGAGACGCCCGTCTTTATGCCGGTCGGGACAGCAGGTGCGGTCAAAGGTATAACTCCGGCGCAGCTAAGGGATAC
>JARRRJ010000433.1:0-2951 GCA_037380865.1 Sedimentisphaerales bacterium | reverse complement strand
CTTTTTCCGGAAATACGTCTGGGGGGGTCGGGTTATGCTGATACTATATTAACTACTGGAACTATAATAGTGGACAAATGTGTTTTCACAAACAATTACTCTCTCGGAGGAGGAGCAATTGGTAATCTTGGTGAGTTGTTGGTGACTGACTGCATTTTTACAAATAACAAATCGTCAAATAGAGGCGGCGCATTAGATTGCAGTTGGGAACGTGTCGGAAGTTCTATAATCAGGAATAGTACATTTATCAATAATCATACCGGAAATGAAGGCGGAGCAATATGTATCAATAATGAAGAATCTGTTATTGAAGGATGCACTTTTATTAATAATTCTGCTGACAATCGGGAGGCATTGCGTTCTGGCGGTGCTATATATTGTAGCAATGTCAAGTCTATAACATCATGCACCTTTACTGGTAATTCGGCTGTTTATGGCGGCGGTATACACATAAATGAAGCAGAAAATACAAATATTAAGAGCTGTATTTTCAAAGGCAATGAAGCAGGCATTGGTGGTGGTGTGTATAGTCGGGATGGTAATATGAACCTGTATAATTGTCTATTCGTTGAAAACATAGCTAGGGACTATGGTGGCGCTGTCAGCATTGCGAATCCAGATAATCAATATGCAGAGATTTCAAACTGCACTATTATTAATAACTCAGCAGCCAACGGCAAAGCTCTAAGTGTAAGTAATATTCTCTTGACAAATTGTATTATCCGCGATGGAACTGAAGCGATCTGGAATTGGGGAGCTTCTTTTATGGAAGTCAATTACTGTAATATTCAAAACGGACTGGCTTCGATCCATGATTTTGATGAACAATTGATATTGATGTGGGGCGATGGAAACATCGAGGCAGATCCGTTATTTGCAGATCCGGATAACTACGATTATCATTTGAAATCTCAGGCAGGCAGATTTGATCCGAATACTCAAACATGGGTTCAGGATGATGTTACAAGTCCATGTATAGACGCAGGTGACCCGAACAGTCCAATAGGAAACGAGCCATTTCCCAATGGCGGCTATATAAATATGGGCGCTTATGGCGGAACGAGCGAAGCGAGTAAATCATATTTTGGTGAGCCGCTTTGTGAGACAATTGTCGCGGGGGATATAAATGGTGATTGTAAAGTCGATGAATTGGATTGGGAAATTATGCTGCTTCACTGGCTTGAGGAGCATTGAATGTCTTCTTATTTAAACTGCACGATTTTCGACGTCATGCCGGCGCTGAGCCTGCCCTGAGCGAAGCTGAATGGACGGGTTGCTGACGTGGATTCCTGCCTGCGCAGGAATTACAGATATGCTTAAGAGGAAAAGAAGAAGGGACTTCGGAAAAGTCCGGTGTATGGAAATTGGTCACTGAGGAATTGAGAATTATTATTTAACAAGGCAGGCCTCCTTGCCCGCCCTGCTTTTGTATCTATTGTTGAGTGTTGTTTATTTCCCTTGGGTCTTTTCCCTGCTCGATTGCCTGTATTTTGTTTACTCTTCTTTGATGCCGGCCGCCGCTGAATTCGGTGCTTAACCAGACTTCAACCATTTTGCGGAGCATCGCTTCCCCGATTTGGTCACCAGAAAGGCAGAGTACGTTCGAGTCGTTGTGACCTCTTGAGACCTGGGCGCTTAATTCGTCATGGCACAGTGCGGCTCTTACTCCCGCAACTTTATTAGCGGCCATACTCATTCCAATTCCGGTAGCACAGGCGAGAATCGCCCTGTCGGCCTGCTTCGTTGATACAGCTTTTGCGGCTAAATAGGCTGTATCGGGATAATCGACCGGCTCGTTGTTGTTGGTGCCGAAGTCGATGCATTCATGGCCCAGCTCATTTATGATGGCTTTGATTTGCTCCTTGGTCTCGAAACCTCTGTGGTCACATCCAACTGCTACCTTCATGTTATTAACTCACTCAATCTTTCTTTAACAGCCTTTGTTATAATTTTTGCACAATTGTCGTAGACTCTTTGAGTCTGCCCAATCGGATCAGGAATTTCTTTTTCGCCTGCCAATAACAGGCACCTGTCATTAGCGAGCGGGTCGAGCGCGAGGATTCTTGCCAAATGCATTCTTTCCATCGCGAAGATAAAATCACTGTCTTCAATAAGCTCTCTTGTTAATCCCTGATTTCTGTGATTTTTTATATCAACACCCTGCGCCGCACACGCGACGATTGCCTGTTCAGTCGCAGGATATCCGGCTGAGCCGATTATGCCTGCCGAACTCACCTTATAACCCATCTGCTCAAGTTCGTCAACCTTGCAGTCAAGTTTTTGTGCTAAATATTTTTTAAATATTCCTTCGGCCATGGGACTTCTGCATGTATTGCCTGTACAGACAAACAGAAATTTGATTTGCGACAAGACTTCAAGTTCCGTCTGCGAGTAGACTCCTTCTCTCAGAATCTCGACACCCTTTTTACCTATCTTAGCAACAGTGCTGCTCTTTCTGAACTTGCACCTGCCTGCATCGAGCGCCATGTCTACTTTTCCGTCGAGTTGTTCAAGAGCCTCGTCAGCGGTAACGGCAGGCGGCAGGTCAGAAATATTTGCGCTTGGCGCAACAACAGGATGGATTGCCTGGTCGAGCAAGGCTATTGCAACTGTATTATCCGGGCATCTTATGCCTATCGTATCTGCCTTATACAAAGCGTCGAATACTTCTTTGCTCAATTCTTTGCGCTGCATACTGATTTCGTGCTGATCCAAATCGAAAACGAGCGTTAAAGGGCCCGGCCATGCACCCTGAATCAGCTTGCGCGCCCTCAAACTCAATAAAGGCACGTATTTCAGAACTTCATTGCGCTTTGCGATGTGGAGGGTGTAATGTTTGTTTTTGTTTCTTCCTTTAATAGAATCGAGCTTCTCTAAAGTGTCTTTCTTAACGCGTGCGGCTATTCCATAGACAGTTTCAGTTGGAAAAACGACGAGGCCTCCCGAGTCAA
>JARRRJ010000432.1:0-4001 GCA_037380865.1 Sedimentisphaerales bacterium | reverse complement strand
CGGGAAATCTGACAAAAGCTGGTTTCATAGCGTCAAGCATCTCAGCAAGGTCCCGCCTTAATCCGTTGGGTCTGGCTTCCCATGTATTTGCAGGGAACAGCGAAACCATGTCCAGATAGATAGTCCCTTTGTGCGACGCGCTTATTTGTAATTTGCCTTTACTACAATCCTCAGGTGCTTCAAAAGTCATTTTATATTGTTTCCACTCCTGAGTTAAGCGGCTGATACTCTCGTTTACTAAATTACGTCCTTCTTCGTTAATTAATGCTGCATTTATAAGAGCTGTTCCATAATTTGAATCAATTCTGGCATAGAACGAAAGCTCATAATTCTTGCCTTTCTGGAAATACATGCCTTTGAATCCTTCGTTAGTAACAGCAGCCTTTGCACCTTCATACTGGTCGATTTGAAACTTCAGATAATGTGGATTATTTTCATTTAATGGATTCGTATTTTCGATAGAGATGACTGCCTTGGTCTCGCCGGCTGTGTCAAGATTCCAGGCAACAGGTTTATCGGCATCTTCGAATGAGCGATTTTGAACCATTTCTGCATAGAGACCTCCATCGCCTGCGCGATTGATTTCTTCAAAAAAGATTCCGTAAAGCAAAGGGCTTATTCGATGACTTGTTTTGTCGGCCTGGATTGTGATTTTCGCATTCTCGGCTCCAAGAACTGTCGGGCCAAAAAGAAGAACTGAAAGCAGTACAACAACTAAACTGCACCTTAATAGATTAGTGACTTTCACATTTATACCTTTCAATTTTATCATTTGTCAGAATCCTTTATTTTGAACAGAATAATTATTTTGCAACAATTTCGTCGGTCAGTTTACCTTTATCATAAACTTTGCGAAGTGCTTCGGCAAGATGATATCTTCAGATACAGCCGGACGCTACACAGCACTGGGCCTACAGAGTCTTTGTTCCCGCATTATTACGTCATTGGGATAAATCACTGCTGTCAGGGATAGTCTACAGTTACTGACTATCGTGGGCCCAAGTGTACTCATATCACAGTCACACAACCTGAAATAACCATGGTNNNNCTCCCGGTTTTTCAAGAACGCCCATTCCGTAAGTGTTTTTACGACAATGGGTTACAAAATTGACAAAAATGCAAATATTTCAAATTTCCGGTATACATCAACAGTATCCTGGAAGCTCGAATGACCGATGGATTTTTGCCCAATACTTGTGTGATTTTCACAAGGAATTTATTCCATGAGAGGAATTCGTATGTTGAGGATATATTGACAGCTCGATTCGAGATCTGATGCCTAATGACGGGCAAAACCCGCAAGCACAAGGCAGATAATCAATTAAAAATGGGCCCGCAAGGATTCGAACCTTGGACCAATGGATTATGAGTCCACTGCTCTACCGCTGAGCTACGAGCCCGGAATTCATACGAATCGACACGAATTTATATAAAAAAAGGCGATATTGCAAGAAAAATAAAGAAAAATCGTATTAAATAATGTACTCGGCTCCGACGTTTGCAGAAGAGCGGGCAGGCTTCACTGAAAAAGTTCTTTTATTTTCTTATGAACAGAGCTAATATTATGTGATTATTACAGTTATGAATATATTTCAAGTTTAAATTAGAAATCCCATTTTTTCAAGGAGCGCTTGAATGAGACACAGGAAGATTTCTGTTTTTACAGTTATTGCAGTTATAGCACTGAGTAACTATTGCTACGCTTCGGAGGGCAGCGGCCTGAAGATACCGGAAAAGTCGGTATTTCTTATCGTCGCAGTACATCAGGAATTCAATTATGTTACCCCGTGGAAGAATGAGAATATGTCGCAGAGCAGTGGTACAGGCTTTCTCATAGGAAAGAATATGATACTAACCAATGCCCATAATGTGAGCAATTGCAGGTACTTAGAGCTTCGCAAGGAGAACGTTGCCAAGCGATTTCCGGCAAGAGTGGTATTTGTCGGGCATGATTGCGACCTTGCGGTTCTGACTGTCGATGATCAGAGTTTTTTTGAAGGCACTGTGCCACTCGATCTTTCGGGCCTTCCGAATGTAAACAGTACTGTCTCCACGTATGGCTTTCCCATGGGCGGGGACAGGATTTCCGTTACCGAAGGTGTTGTCTCACGAATTGAGACGGATACCTATGCTCACAGCGGTGCCGACGGGCATCTTGTAATACAGACCGATGCGGCGATCAATCCGGGAAACAGCGGCGGACCTGTGATACAGGACGGGAAAGTCGTCGGAGTTGCGTTTCAGGGTCTTCAGGAAGCAGATAACATAGGGTATATGATTCCGACAACCGTGATCGAACATTTCCTCAAAGATATCGAAGATGGAAAATATGACAGCTTTGGGTCAATGGGAGCAATGTTTTTCCCCGGATTACATAGTGAAAGTTACAGAGAGTATCTTAAAGTCCCGGAAGGTGAAGATGGCTTAGTCGTTCTGGGTACGCTGTTGAACTCATCTGTCGAGCCTGTTCTACAGAAGAACGATGTTGTTACGAAAATAGACGATTACAATATCGACAACGATGGGATGATTATGATAAATGGCCTGAGACTCTCTATTTCCGAGGCTATAGAATCAAAGCAAATCGGAGAGACAGTGGACCTGACTTTTTACAGGCAGGGTGAGCTTAAGACGGCAACCGTAACTATCGCTTTGAACAGACCTGTTTTCGAGCAGGCCAGGCTTTATGACGAACCGCCTCCATATGTTTGTTATGCAGGTCTCGTCTTTGTCCCGGCTACTCGTAATTTTCTCGAAACCTGGGGCAGCCGCAGAGCGAGAGATATTCCGTTCTATCTGAAATATCTTTTCTCACATTCTACGGATCTCAACAAAGACCGGCAGCGCAAAGAATATGTAGTGCTCTCGACTGTCATGGCAGACGAAATAAATTCTTATGCAAACCAATTCACGAGTCAAATTGTGGATGAAATCAATGGACGAAAAATATACTGCCTCAAAGACGTTTCCGATGCTTTCAAGCAGACTTCTGACGATTTCTACACAATGAAGTTTATGGGTGACAATCGTGTTCTTCCGATTGAAGTCAAAAAAGCACTGGAAAGACAGCCGGAAATATTGCGAAAATACGAGATACCTGCCGCGGAACGTCTGGAGGTGACACAATGACAAATAGAAAAACATACTTCTCATTCATCTCCAGTCTGATTTTGGCTTTGTTTTTCAATGTAGGCGCAAGTGCGGTTGAAAGGCAGGACTTGACTGAGCAGATGTAAGATTCACTCGTTTATCTTTCCATTTCGACAGGCGGCTATCGCATCCGCGAGCCATGGAACCAGAAAGGTCTTTCTCAGGATTGGGCCTGCGGCTGCGCAGTAGGGGAATATGAAGTGATTACCACCGCAGACAGGGTCGCAAATCTGGCTTTCATAAAGGCGCTTCGATATGGCCAAAACGAATTTGTTAATGCCAAATTGAAAGTTGTCGACTACCAGACAAATCTGTGCCTGATAGAGCTCGATCCTAACCAATTGAGCAAGCCTCTGAAACCCCTGATTTTCACAGAGGACTACAAAAAAGGCCAAAGCCTGGATACTTACTGGCTTTCGTCGGACAAGAGGATTTACAGCAAGAGAGGATACCTCGACAGAGTGAACGTTCAAAGAGTCGAGACTTCCTACGGAAAGCATTTGCAATATGTTGTTTCTGATGTGTCGCAACGCACTGGTTCCGGGGAAGTGTATTGTGCCGACTCGTCACCGATCGGTATTGCCTGCTGGGCGAACAGCGACAATGAAGCAGGTCTCATACCGGCAGAAACAATTATACAGTTTCTCAAGGTTGTCAAAGACGGCAATTACGAGGGCTTTGGTAGTGTGGGTTTTGCTGTAACGGAATTGCTTGATCCCGCTCTGCGCTCTTATCTTAAGATGCCCGAAACGTTAAATTATGGCGTTTATGTTTCAGACGTATATACAATTGGCACAGGCAGTGATAGCCTGAAAACAGGTGATGTCATTTTGAAAATCGATGACAACGTT
>JARRRJ010000431.1:0-2958 GCA_037380865.1 Sedimentisphaerales bacterium | reverse complement strand
CCATCTGATACCAGCTGCTGGTCCGAAGATGTTCTGTCGTGCCGTCGTTGTTGCCGTCAGCGATTGATTCGTTGACCACGTCCCAACCCATGATTCGACCTTTGAAGTGTCCGACAACTGTTTCGATGTGTTTCTGGAGTCGCGCCATCCCCTCTTCGCGCGTTCCTCCTTCGAAGAACCATCGTGGGGTCTGGGCATGCCAACACAGGGTGTGTCCCCATACCTTGATCTTGTTTTCTTCACACCAGTTTACGAGGGCTTCGGGCCTTTGCCATGAGAAGTTGCCCTCGGTCGGCTGTGTCCCCTGCGGCTTCATGCAGTTTTCGGGGGTAACGATGTTGTAATTGGCCTTGATATTGGCCAATTCAGCGTCGTTGTATCCCCCTGGGATATCGCCGGCACAGCCAATGAGGAATTTCCCCTCGTATGCATCCTTAAGACCTTTGGCTGAGACCGCAGAGGCCACAGCAGGCGCGTTGCCGGCCGCGAATGACAATGCGTTGCTCGCATAATACGCCGGAACGGACCCGGCCATAAGTTTAATTATATCGCGTCTTGAGATTTTCATGGGATTTGTTCTCCTTTCTTGCTTTATTGTGTGGGTTTAATTCTATATAAGACAGCGCCGTGCGAATTGACGATCGCAGTAATTTTTTCTGTTACGGTTCCAAGGTCTTTGTGCGTCCAAAGGTCACGAACCGCACATTTGCCCGACAGGCCGAGATCCTCGAGCGAGACGGAAATCTCCGCCGGCTTGGTCTCAGAGGATTCATCCGTCGCAGGAGCAGGAGTAATCGCAGATTGTGCGCCGCGCCCGCGTCTGCGTCCCCGGGCAGGAGGCGCAGGCGTTGCGTTAAATATCGCGAGGTACTTCTCATCTGAGTTCGGCACATCAGCAATCCAGACGATGTGATTGTTCTCATTGGATACCTGCCTATTGTTCGTTGAGTGTTGATCGACCGCGATAACTTCGTCATTGGTCAGTAATGAGAGTGTAAACTCATCGTTTTCCGGCATATTGGCGCCTATAATAAGCGGCGAATGCGCAATCGACCACAATGTCATTAACGTGATTTGTTCATCCTCTGTCAAATTAGTCCACGTATTGCTGTTCTGCCATGCTCGGATGTTTCCAAGTGGCAGCATATCAGCGTCGGGAAAATGGCCCGGCCCGCGATAGGGCGTCCAATTGTCCAGTCTTGCAAATTGAGCATACAGCGCGCGCCAGTTGTCCCAGAAATCATTGCTGATTCGCCACATGTTGGCGTGCTTTTCCACGTGCGGACCCTCGTTTAAAGGAGTCGCGCCGGGTGAAGTTGATAAAACAATCGGTCTGCCTGTCTTATCAATCGCCTTGCGAATTGCTTCGACTTCCGGAGTGTGGTACGAAGGCGCGGAAAGATCGTCGACCTTTACAAAATCGATTTCCCAGGAAGCGAGCAAAGCAAAGACCGAATCGTAATATTCCTGTGCGCCCGGCTTGCTCATATCCACGCCGTACATATCCGTATTCCAGGCACAGATTGATCGCTTGTCCGCAATATCCGCAGCATGAACACTTGTGCCAAGTATCGGAACATTGTCCCTGTCAACTGCCTGGCGAGGAATGCCGCGCATTAGATGCACGCCTAATTTGAGCCCTTTGGCATGAATTATATCAGCAATGGGTTTGAAAGACCGGCTGTCTTTTGTCGAGGGAAACCTGTTCGGTGCAGGGAGTAATCGACCATTGGCGTCCATCTCCAGCTCGGCGCCGCGTCGATACGAACTGCCGCGTGCCAAAGGTTCATACCACTGAATGTCAATAGTGATAATGTTCCAGCCATGCGACTTGAGGTTCTTTTCCATGTAGTCGGCGTTTTCAAGTACCTGTTGTTCCGTTACTGCTGCGCCGAAGCAATCCCAGGAGTTCCACCCCATGGGTGGTGACTCTGCCCACTTGTAGAATTCGGGTTCCGAAGACACCGCCGTAGTGCTTGTCGCCCGAGCTCTTGCGAGAGTAATCGATAGTCCGAGCAATAAGATAGCGACGGCCCGCCTAAACACGCCGGACAAACGACTGACAGATACAATACCGGATGACAATTGCGTCAACTTTCTGTGGGTCATGTTCATGAGGTTACCTTTCATTTCTGTTCAAAGGGTAATTCAACCTGTGTACACTTGAAATCTTACAGAAGAATTTTCCTGCTTAACCTATCTCCTCACTAAACGCAGGATTACGTGTATCGAAGCTGCCATTCAAGCTTCCTTTCCTTACAGTATATCCTTGTTCCGGATATTTTCCATATGAATATGTCAGGTAAAAACTTTTTATTTTCTTTAAAAACCGCGCATTACTGTGCTTTGCCGTCTCGGGAGTCCGGCCTTGGGCAGGCGCTTGAGTACCACATATTTAATGTTGTTGTCCTCACAGTATTTCTGCTTTTCGGGTCTGTCTCCGTCCTCGTTTACAGCGTAAATGTCAGGTTTTATTCTTCTTATTTCAGGTTCAGCGTCAAGCCAGCCGCTGCCTGTCGAAACATAAGCCTGCTTCACGTAACGAATGGATTGGGCTATGTAGCGTCGTTCTTCCTGTGAAAACATCGGATGATTTTCGCCCTTCAATGCCCTGACATTGGCGTCATTGCCTACGACCACGTACAAATCGCCCATTTCCGAGACCTCCTCGAAGAATCGAATGTGTCCCGAATGAAACCAGTCGAAACAGCCGGTCACTAGAACTTTTTCTTGTGAGCTTCCATTGAATTTTCCTTCACAAGTGTCAGGAAATCCTCGAAGGTCAGCTTCTTTCAGAATCCGAAGTTCTATTTTTTCCTTTTTACAGAAATTCTCCACAGCAGAATTATCATTACGTTCCCAAATTATCCAGGCAGAAGGATGCACATTTCTAATTGCAGAAAAATCGTTGTCACTCGAAGGTATGCCAACCATACAGACCTTATTCACGAAGCGGAT
>JARRRJ010000430.1:0-2963 GCA_037380865.1 Sedimentisphaerales bacterium | reverse complement strand
TTCCAATATATCTTCGTGAACAGTAATCAAAAGAATAGTTCGGTCTCTATTCGGTATCTTACTTTTTGCTTTCAAGAAATGTCGGGACAAAAACAATAACTCCTGAAAGAGCAACCGCGACATAAACGAGACGAGTTAAAAATGACATTTCACCGAATAACCTTGCGACAAGGTCGAACTTAAGCAGACCAACAAGTCCCCAATTCAGACCTCCGACAACAAGCAACATAAAAGCTACCCACATAACTATATTTAGTTTCAACATTTTTCGAACCTCTCAATTAAATTATTAAAATAATTGAACGTGATTTCTACCGGCTTTTATTTAAACACTCCGGTTTACTTTACTTAATAATAACAGCAAAGATTCTTTTTATAAATCAGTGTAGAGTCTGTTTATAATGTAAGACAAATTGCCTATCCGCCTGTCGTTAAAATCACCTACACTAACACCGATTCGCGGGGCCAAGGTGTCGCCAAATACCAAGTTGACAATCTGTTCAATACCGTTAGAATGAACGAAAAGTTTTTTTGTTTTCTTGCAATTTCATGATATGGATTATGGAAAGGCAGGTAAGAAAAGTGAAAAATCAAACGAAAAAATTAACAGATGTAACCACAAAGCTTAAGCACACCGAGGAGATGCTACACGTTAGCGAAGATAAATACCGCCAGCTTGTAGAGAACGCCGACTGTATTATTCTGCGCATGGGCAAAGACGGGAAAATAACCTTTTTCAATGAATTCGCCCAGAAGTTCTTTGGCTATACTGAGCGGCAAATTGTTGGCAAAAATATTATAGGGATAATAATACCTAAAAAGGACAGTTCCGGCCGGAACCATGCAGAATTGATCAGAGATATCAAACGGCAGCCTGAACTTTATGCTACCTACGAGAATGAGAATATTTGTAAAGACGGCCGGCGAGTTTGGATTGCCTGGGCAAACAAAGCAATCCATGATAAACAGAGAAACATTACGGAAATCCTTTGTGTAGGCCACGACATCACTGAACGCAAAGTTATGGAGAGTGAATTGCATTTATTGGCTGCAGCGGTGCGCAACTCGAACGATGCGATTACAGTGCAGGATTTAAAAGGCAACATCATCTCCTGGAACCTCGGAGCAGAGCGTATATATGGATACAGCGAAGCTGAAGCGATGAAGATGAATATCAGCAGGATAATCCCCGAGCATAAGCAGGATGAAATGACGTCACTGGCCGGAAGAGTGCTAAAAGGGGAAAATATCGAATTTTTCGAGACACAGCGCCTTACAAAAAATAACCGGATATTGGATATCTCACTTACCACAACATTGCTGAAAGATGAAAAGGGAAAACCATTTGCCATTACAACAACCGAAAGGGATATCACTGAACGTAGATTCCTGGAAAAAGAAATCCTGGATATAGCGGAAAGGGAACGTGCACTGATAGGACAGGAATTGCACGATGGCATGGGCCAGGTGCTTACCGGCATTGCCGTTAAGTGCAAAGGATTGGCACTTAATCTTAAACGCAAATCATTGGACGAATCGAAAGATGCGACGGCAATATCGAAACTTGCCAACAAGGCGATAGCTCAGACGCGAGACCTCGCCAAGATGCTTTATCCTGTTGATATTGAAACGGGCGGTTTGATATCGGCATTAAAAGCACTGGCATCCACTACGGGAAAGACTATGGGAGTTACTTGTCGATTCCGGTGCGGGAGATCTGTCTCGGTTAAAAATCTTGTTGAGGCAAAGCAAATATATCGTATTGTACAGGAATCGATTACCAACGCTGTCAGACACGGAAAAGCAAAGAATATCAATATAAAACTCCGTTTGACTAAAAAAGGAACTGTTCTATCAATTGAAAATGAAGGCCTGGATTTCCCGAAGTTATCACCGAGAAGTAAAGGGCTTGGGCTGAAAATTATGAAATACCGTACCGACCTGTTAGGCGGCTCTCTTGATGTTCGTAAAGGCATCAAAGGCGGAACGGTTGTTACCTGTATTTTCCCGAACGGCAGATAAGGTTCCCAGCAAAGGGCTGTAATATGACATCGAAGAAAAAACAAGATAAAACTAATGAAAATAAAACTCAGGTTCTTATCGTTGATGACCACCCTGTGGTACGAGATGGACTTACCACAATTATCAATCATGAACGAGACCTAAATGTATGCGGCGAGGCTGACGATGCTCACGAAGCTCTGAAAGCTGTCACTGAATTAAAAACTGATGTCGTTGTTGTAGAAATATCCCTGAAGAGTTCGGATGGGATTGAGCTGACAAAGAGTATTAAGGCAGTACACCCAAAATTGTCTGTCATAGTCCTTTCCGTTCATGATGAATCCGTGTATGCCGAGCGAGCCCTTTTAGCAGGTGCAAAAGCCTATCTGATGAAGGATGCTGTTTCTGAAAATATTGTCAAGGCGATCCGTACGGTTCTAAGCGGAGAGATATATGTTAGCAACACAATTTCAAAGAAGTTCCTCCATAAAATTGCGGGAGACAAGGCTGGTACAACCAAAACACCAATAGAGAACCTCAGTGACCGTGAATTTGAAGTTTTCCGTCTTATTGGCGAAGGTTATAAGGCTTCCCATATAGCCAAGCAGCTCCATCTGAGCACAAAAACCATCGAGACTTATCGCTCACGCATTAAGGAAAAACTAAATTTACCTAATGCTGCTGAACTTCTCCAGTATTCCATAAAATGGGCAAAGAGTCAGGACCGAAAATGATTTTATCCTGACTTGCAGTCCTTCAGACAACTACACTTAACATGACGCTTCGGAAAACGAATGTTTTCTGTGTTCAGACCACATTGTAAGATTTTACTTACACAAAAGTAAGCATTTTCACCGACAGAAAAAACAGTCTTCACTCCGATTTACACAGCCTGAATGCATGTTATTATCAGGTTCTATACTAATAGTGCCGAACACAAGGCTTTGTGTTAGTTAAGAATA
>JARRRJ010000429.1:0-2976 GCA_037380865.1 Sedimentisphaerales bacterium | reverse complement strand
ATTTGAAATTGCCGTTCCTCTGCCTGTAGGAACAAGAATAAAAGGGTTGAAGCAATATGCCCCAAGCTTTTCGGCCAATTGAGATATCTTATGTACATGATTAATATTACGTTGTGTAATAGTTGTATTTATCTGAAATCTTATGTTAATATTTTTGGCTCTTTCAATAGCAGCTAAAGTAATATCAAACGCGCCGTTTACCCTTCTAAAGGCATCGTGTGAAATTGCATCCGATCCATCAAGTGAAAAAGAAAGCGTTAAAGTCCCTGAATCTTTAAGACGTTTAATACTATCATCATTTATAGGATAGCCGGATGTTGCAACCGCCACTCTGTGGCCTATATCATTGCCATACTCAATTAGTTCATAAATATCGTCTCTTTCCATCGGTTCACCACCGGTAAGTATAACTACACACTTATTATAGCTGGCAAGAGAAGATAGTATTTGTTTACACTGCTCTGTAGTCAAATACTCACTATTAGCTTCTTCTGAAGCCGCTGCACGACAGTGCATGCAGTTTAATTGGCATTTGTGTGTTACTTCAAATGCTATGATTCGGGGTTTTGTTATGGTGATATTCATGAAATGTTATTTTAACCAATCCTCTCTGCGCCTTTATATATTTCTTCTACCTTCATTACGACAGCGGCTGCTCTTGGATACTTTTCAGGTACCCATCTTTGGATTTCATCGTACATAGGGCCTTTTTCAAACCTTTCCGATATACCTTTTATTTGATAAGAACCCTTGTCACTATTAAGAACAACAAAGGCGATTTTGCCGTTGTTTACGATATTATCCCGCGTCTTGCTAAGGTAGTTATCTGCGATCAATACAGTATTATCATCGATAACTTTCAAATATTTTATGTATATTACATTTGGAATCCCGTCCTGATTACATGTAGCTACAGGAAAAATTTCTTGTAGTGATATTGCTTTTTTAACATCAGATGTTAACTTGGCCATCTTATTTACTCCTATTGTCATTTAAATTAAGACGATAACAGATAAAAATCTGGAATGTCTCAACATTACTCTTACCAGCAACAATTGTCAATGTTTCACGGGTGAGCTTTATTTAAAGGATCCATTTGCGGCGAATATTCCTTAAGCTCACCAAAAACAATACCACACAAAATGCAATTAACAGACCAAAGTTTAAGAATAGTGGTATATGACCTGTTTGGTTTATTGAGATATGCAATAGGTCTGCTCCGTATGTCAGCGGTAAAACATAAGACAACGGTTTTAACCATACCGGTAGTTTTTCAATCGGGAAAAACAATCCGCAAAGGAAAATCATTGGAAAGCGGAAAAAATTCGAGAATGTCTGTGCCTCAAAAACTTCTTTGACCGAGACAGCAATAAACAAACCTAAAAAAGTTGAACTAATTGCAATCAGCACTATTGCCGGGACCAGCACACTCCAGTTTATAGCTGACAGATTTGTTAAAAACATTGCAATAAAAATAGGCACCAATGCATTTATGCTACCGAACAAAATCGCTCCGGATGTTTTAGCCAGCATTAAAGTTTCTAATGAGATTGGAGCCAGCAGTAATCGTTCAAAAGATCGTCCTTTTTTCTCAAATGTCACAGTTACTGAAAGAACACTGGTTGTGCCGAAGAGAATACTAAGTGCCACCAGTCCCGGAAGCAAATCAGGCAAACTTTCTATACCCAATCCCGAACGAATAAAAAACATGATTATCCAGACCAATGGAAACAGCAGACCCCAGCTAATATTGGGTGGCTTGAGGTAATAACTCCGCATATCCTTGACCAGTATATTCCAGAATGCTATCCAGGCTTTCATGTTTTACCTCCCATACCTGATTTTTCCTTTTTCATAGCATCGGCCTCAATACCGGTAATTTTAACAAAAACATCTTCAAGAGTTGGTCTTATTCTGCGAGCTTCGGAAACTTCAACTCCTTTCTCTTCAAGAAAACGGACAACTGCACCTGCAAGAATTGGTTTGTCTGCTTCGATTCGGATAAAATTTTGTTGTGCGAAAATGAATTTCATATTTGGAAAAGATTCAGGGAGTTTCTTCTGTATGTCATCATTGGTATTTGCGCAAACAATCTGGACGACATGTTTGTCTTGTAACGGCTGTATCAGATTCTCGACCGAATCAATTTTCACTATGCGGCCTGATACAATGAAAGCAATTCGGTCGCATAGCCGCTGTGCTTCCTCAATATAGTGGGTTGTGAAAAATATTGTAGTGCCTGAATTGTGTAAATCAGCAATGAGCTGACGTAATTGTCGGGCGCTGGCTACATCCAGACCCGTCGTGGGTTCATCAAGGAAAAGAATCTGCGGCTCATGTATGATGCCTGCGGCAATGGTGAGTTTCTTCCTCATTCCTTTAGAATAACTGCCGAATTTACAATTGGCTGCCCCTTTCAGGCCAAATATCTCCAACAATTCCTTTGCTTTGTTTTGCCGTTTTTGCTTTGGCATTCCAAAAAGTGCACCGCAAAAACACAAATTATCGAAGCCGGTCAACTCTGGATAAAGATTGCTCTCGTCAGGGACAACTCCGATTAGATGCTGAGCCGCCTTGTGTTTTTGTCTGCAATCTATCCCACTGATTTGGATTGAGCCTGCATCGGGACGAGCAAGTCCGGTAAGCATGTTGATAGTTGTAGTTTTACCAGTTCCGTTGGGTCCCAAAAAACCAAACAACTCGCCAGACTCAATTGAAAAGGAAATGCCGGCTACGGCGATTGTGCCGTCAAATGTCATTGAAAGTTCCTTGACTTCGATAATATTATTGATTTTTTTCACTGTTGTTTTCCAATTATGTAAAAGCCTTGTAATAAAGCTTTTGGTTTTGCGGTTTTGCTTCGATTTTTCCTTCGGCAGATAATTCTTCTATATACTTAACAACTTCGTTACGATGCAGACCGAGACCTGCTGAAATATCTTCAATTGAACAAGGTCGGCGCTGCAGAAGTGTCAA
>JARRRJ010000428.1:0-2989 GCA_037380865.1 Sedimentisphaerales bacterium | reverse complement strand
AAAAGATGCCATATCGAGCTTCCTGTAAAGCCGCATACAACTTTAACGCCGAGTTTTTTCGCTGCTTTTGCTGTCTGAATCATCTTCTTCGCCGCCCTTTTGCGAACGCCTTCGGGATCGCCGTCACCCCATACATCTTCAGGAAGAATCCCTTTGTGACGCTGGTCGATATTGTCGCAAATTGCCTGACCGACAAGATGTGACGAAATCGCCCAGACTTTCAGACCATGTTCTTTGAGCATCTCTTTCTTTTCTTTGCAGTACGTATCACTTTTGAGTGCCATATCTACGTCAAAGTGGTCTCCCCAGCACGCCAGCTCGAGGCCGTCGAAACCCCAGCCGGAAGCCTTTTTCGCTAATTCTTCAAGAGGTAAGTCCGCCCATTGCCCGGTAAATAATGTTACAGGTCTTGCCATTTTTTTCTCCTTGCCAAATATAGTTCTGATTTCTTATTTCAAATTTCCAAATTCTGATCAATATCATAAGAGCAAAAGTCAAATATTTAAAACATTAATATCTTAAACTTTGAAATTGTCTATTATATAGGATTCTGATTTTATAATTCTTCAATCTACTGCGGCTCTATCCAGATATTGCGAAACCAGACTGTATTACTGTGTTCCTGCAATAGAATCGGAGCAGGATCAGGTCCTTCAGGTCGTCCGGCGCCTGTTTTATTGGGTACCTCCACATCATCGTGGATCAGGATACCGTTTTGAACTACAGTTATTCTCGCATTCTCGATTTTCCTGTCGCCTTCATATCGAGCAGCCTGGAATGTGATGTCATAAGTCTGCCACTCTTCCGGTTTCGCGCAGGCGTTCTTATCAGGCGCCTTGAATTGATATATAGCACCGCAATCATTGTTCTGCGGCTCCAGTCCGTACGAATCGAGTATCTGCACTTCATATCTGCGCTGAATATAAACGCCGCTATTGGCACGAGCCTGACCTCTGACATTGGGCGCCAATTCCGGCAGCTTGAATTCCAGGTGCATCTTGAAATCCCGATAGTTATCCTTCGTCATTATACCGCCTGTTCGCGGTACAACTCGCATTGTGCCGTCTTCAATCTCCCAGCGAACAGGTCCGTTTCTTTCCGCGACCCATTGCGAAAAATCACTGCCATCGAAAAGCACAATCCGCTTGCCTGTTTCGCCCGGCTCGATTTTTACCTCAGGGGGATTGGCATAATCGTTCCAAACTCTCTCTATATCATCAACGTTGGATTTTCCTTCGTGTACAAAGAGCCTGTATTGAAAAACGTAATCTTTGCCCGGCTCCATCACCCATTCGCCCGCTACCGAGGGACAATAAACGAAATAAACGTAATCGGCGTCAGGCATAATTCGCATTGGCTCAGGGTGCTGAAAATTATTCGGATTGCTGTATATTGTCACGCCTTCCCATTTTCCGTTTATAGCGCCTGACATGTCACACCATCGTGAACGAGTCGCATTTGCGTTGGCCTGTGTTTTACCTTCGCTGGTCAAATACGCCATATTTTCGCCTGTCCATTGTCGCGCGCCGCGATAGGCAAATCCGCCGTAGTGATATTCATCCTGAATAAGAGGTTTATCTGTAATATTGCGCTGTGTCGATTTGTAATCAACAATCCAGTATCCTTTATCAAGACCTCCTATGTTATATGCGCGAACATCCCATATCTCGTTCAGAATAACTTTCTCGCCTTCTGATGTTTTCAGTCCGACATGCTCCTGTTCTGACTTGAAACCTCCGAAAACGGGACCCTGTGTCGATGCATCAAATTTCGAAAACCGAACTGTTCCCGTGCCATCCTGAACATTCCAGAAATCAATCAAATTGCCTTCGTAGTGCGTGTGTGTCCACGGCATCCATATTCCCATGTGATGGACATGGTCTCTCGGATGAATTTCTGTCACTATGTTGCCTTCGGGCGACCAGAGAGGATAGATGAATCCGCTTCTGTCATATACCCTGCTCATTCCCTCCGGCGCAGGCATTATCGCATATTGATAGCTCAATATATTTTTGTCCCCCTGCTTTAGAGTTAGAGCTTTATCATCTTTCTGAGTCGATATGTTTGGCCAGTCTGCTCGCGGCTGCCTGGCATAAAGCCTGAATACTCTTTGAGTTCCCGCTTCGGTTTTACCTTCCAGGACAAACCATAATCTCGCGGGTTTGCCTGCTTCGTATTGCGAGGGAATTTCTTTTTCCTCTTCAGGTACAGACGCACGGCTGAGCATCTCTACAAGAACAAACGGGTCTTTCTCAAAATCAAATTTTATGTCATCAAGACTAACCCACACAGGTGTATCGATCCTCGTATGTTCTCCCGCTACGACCGTAATTGTCGCAAGAGGTTTCGGATTCGAAGATTCTGTCGATAATGCAAAGGAAGGTAAAAATAAAACAAGTGTCCAAATGATTGTTAACTGTATAAACCTCTTCACGTTTCTGTTCCTTTCTGTTTCCGATTCAACGAACATCCTGAAAATTATGTCTTCTACACAGTCTCAGGCACAACAAACGGCTCTCTGTAAGAACGTTTGATATATTTATTAGCAACCTCGGAATTTTCTCCTGTAAATCGTTCCGCCTTACGGTCATAGGTCAGTTTCGGCCCAACAACAAAACGCTTTTCATCAAGATTGACCTCGTTCCCCTCGAGCTGCGAAAGCATGGCTTTAAGCGTATTTAAGGCATCTTCATGCTCTTTCATATTCTCTCGAATCTGCTCGACAGGAGCCTCATGACCGGCACGGAAACTGATATTTGCCTGGTGAGACATGGCTGTGCTGTAATGACCGACTTCAATCTCTGCGTTCAGGTCTTCCCTGCGATTGCTGCGCAGCGCATCTATGAAATTCTGAGCATGTTGTGCGCCGCCGTCGCCTCGATACTGGAAGATACGATTGCCGTCATTATCGTACGCCCAGCCGCCGCCTCGCGCAATTCGTATGCACGCATTTTCACACTGTATATAATTACCTTCGCGGCTGTTAAGA
>JARRRJ010000427.1:0-2994 GCA_037380865.1 Sedimentisphaerales bacterium | reverse complement strand
ACGAATGTGTATCTTAACATGGAAAAGATATTTCATTATTTGCTTAGTGTTGGGTGCTTTATTCTTAGATAAACATACGTTTGCAAATGAAGACTTCGTTAATTGCGAAATTCAAATTCACGATACCACAATAAATATTGGAAATCCATTAGCTATTGAGATTATATATCGATTCAAAGAACCCAAGATATCTATGGAAACAAAAGAAATTGCAACAGAAATTGAACATTCTGCTTCCTTATATGTTGATAGAAAAGATGGCCTTTCTGTTGTAAAGGATTATCCAATACAACCTTTCTTTATGATTTTACAGGATAAATCCGGTTTAGAATATAAGGGTAGTTTTGTACTATGGTATGACTATATGGCTAAAAGAATATTTTTCAGCCAACCTGGCGAATATATTATTAGGATAGGCAATTTCCGGGGGAAAATATTTTCTAATTCTGTAAATATCATTGTCAAGTCCGAATCAAAAGAAATGAAAAAGACCTTGTCTTTGCTTTCAGATGTCGACGATTGTCTTTTCCTGTTACACGGATTGATTGCATCTCCTGAAAAAAGAGCAGAAAAAATTGAACATTTAAAATCTGTTCATAATGATAGTAAAGGAACATTAATTGCTAACTGGAGTGCTGCGCGTTTAGGTACTGAATTATTTAAAGATTTACATAATAAAACAGAGCAGAATAATATTGATGAAATACAGAGCTTTCTTTACACAGGAATTGAATTACCTGACGCATTTCCTATCCGAGAGGAAAGTCTTTATGACCTTGTTAATATTGAAACGATGAAAGGTAATAAAGATAGAGCAGATTCTCTGAGGTATGAATTGATCAAAAAATATCCCAATGGAGAATTTACCAGAAAAGTCAATAAGAGAACAAATATATTAGCACAACAGAGAAACTTACAAGAGATCAATGGCCAAACAACACCGCATCACAATTCATTGAATGTTATTATTATATCAGGACTTAGCATATTGACAATATGTGTAGTAATCCTTATTCGAAAAATGAAAGGGGAAAAAACATAAAGAACCAGAGCTTATTGATGCATACTATTTATTAAGGAATAAAAGGGATGTACTCTTTTCTAAAGGATTAGTACCCCAATGGAGGTTCTTTATTTGATTGGACAATATGAATTTAAGCTTTCCATTATTGAAAAGAACATAACATCCATTTTTACCATGACTTATTGGAGCAAGTAACTCAGCTTGCCCGTGAGCATTCCAGCCTCCGATGCTTTCATATAAAAGTACAACATCACCGGGAGAATCTGGAGTTGCATTTGGATTCATAGCAATCATAATATCCATGCCTTCGTTTGTAGATACCTTAAACTCATCCTCTTTAAGACGCAAAAAAGGCATAGATTCTGATAATAATATATCATACCATTTTTCTGCGGGGGGATATTTTTTATATTTAAGACTGTAATCATAAAGAGCCGTGTAGATTCTTATTACTTCAAATCCTTCTTTTTCATCAAACGGTGGATTGAAAATGCTTGGCAGTACGAATAAGAATGTAACACAATAAACCATAGTTGCAAGAATACACCATTTAACTTCAACGAACTTTCGTTTGAAGATAAGTTGGGTGAAAAATGCAATTCCACAAGAAAGAAAAATAAAAATACTCATCCCAAATAAGCAGAAAAATAAAATAAGGAAAAAATTGAGTAATTCTCCATTCAATTTTGCTGATATCCCATTTAAAACAAAAAGCGAAATGATTCCAAAAATGCAAATAAATGCAAAGACATTGATAATCACAGTTAAAACAGTTGATTCCGCTGACTTTATATCATAGTTTTGTCCACGTTCCTTCATTTTTTAATAATTATCCAATATCAAAAATTGCTTGTAGCTTTTGTTCTTATATTGATTAGACGTTCATATTATCAAATTTATTGCGTCTTTAATATCTTTTTTAATTTAACCGAGGATGCTTTTTGTTTTCAATTCAGTAACGACACAACACGGCTGTCAGCTTAGGCTACGCCGACCAGCATAATTATGCAATCCGATTCTACCAGCAGTTACTAACCTCGTGGCCGGATGTGCCGCAGGCTCCCTATGCTGCGATGCGCATGGCAATCGAGTACAGCAAGCTCGACGATGAATATAATGCTGATTTAGCCATCGAGCGTCTGAAAAACGATTACGGCGATTTCCCGAAGAAAGCGGAAAACTTCTGGAAGCTTGGTCAGTTTTACCGGTTAGATAAGGACATGTACGATAAAGCGGCCCAGCTTTACGGATACGCGGCGGATAACTGTACGAAGGACGATGATGAAACGATGTTCTGCCGGATCGAACTGGCAAAATACTACATCAGAACAGGCGACCTCGCAAAAGGTGACGAGCAGTACAATAAACTGGTCACGGAATTCGCGGAAAACCAGTGGCTCGCATCGAGTATCTGCTTCATAGGCGATACCTACCTCCGCGCAGGAGAAATCGACCTCGCCAGCCTCTTATACAACAAAGTCGCTGCAACCTGGCCCAACGACCCGCAAACAATATACGCTAAAGCAGGTCTGGCAAAAGTAGCAGCACAACTTGGTCAAGATAAAGAGGCAAACCAGATAACCGATGAAATCCTCGCAAACTACGCCGACAATCCTGATATAACAGAAGCTATTTACGGCATCGGGGAACATTACTGGAATATTGCTAACGAAGTTATACATGCGAATGATGGATCGCCGTCCTTTAATTTAATTGATCCCAACAGTGAACATGGAACATACTTTAGGAAAGCTCGGGATATTTGGGATAGAATCATCAATGAATTACCTTCGTCTCACTCTACGGCTAAGGCTTATTTTTTTGCAGGAGAGGCCTGTTCATATCTGGGAGAAGAGCTTGAGAAAATAGAATATTTTCAGAATGTCATAGACAACTGGCCTGATTATCGATACACGCCGCACTGTGAGTATATGATAGGGTACATATATGAAAACCTCAGGAGGAATGGT
>JARRRJ010000426.1:0-2998 GCA_037380865.1 Sedimentisphaerales bacterium | reverse complement strand
GAAAGGCGGGGAATAACATTTGAAAAAGTCTCACTTAAACCTGTGCTCGCTGAGTCGATAGAATTATCGAGTACGAAAGCAAAAGAGAAAGAAATAAAAATCAGTCTTGACTGTCCTGACGATGTAGAAATTAAAATTAATACAGCGTTGCTGGAGCAGGCTGTTTTGAACTTAATTGATAACGCGATAAAATACAGTCCTGACCGAAGCACTGTCAGGATTATTGTAAAGAAAAATGAAAAAGAAGTGTCCATTGCAGTTCGGGACACAGGAAGCGGAATAGAGCAAAAGCATCAGGCAAGGATCTTCGAGAGGTTTTATGTAGTAGATAAAGGCCGCAGCCGCAAGCTGGGCGGTACAGGTCTGGGTCTTGCCATTGTAAAACATATCGCACAGGTTCACGGGGGATTTGTTACAGTCAAGAGCAAACCCGGCGAAGGCAGCACTTTTACGATATATCTGCCTATAGAATAGCGTTTCACTTTCCGCAACCAACTTATAATAACAAGCTTGCGCTGTTATACCCGCGAATGTGGGTATCTATTTAAGTATCGCAAAAGTGGTGGATTCCTGCCTTCGCAGGAATGACATCGTGAATAAGTCGGTTTGAGCAATTAACATAATTTTAATATTACGCTGATATTTGCTTAACAATGTTAAGATATTTTACCGGCAGTTTTACTAAACTGCCATCGGGACCGTCCCGGTTCAGCAGTGAAAAAGAAAATTTTTTGGGAGATGTAAAATGACAAAGGATGGAATGAAGATGTTCAAAGGGATTTTTGTGAGCATGATTGTGATTGCCTGCTCGCTGACAGCCGCACAGGCAGGCTCGGGAGAAATCAGCGACATAAAGTCGCAGCTTTCAGATTTGGAGAAAAGAACTGCAAAGCTGGAAGAGAATCAGGGGCAGGAAAAAGCCGCTACGGATTTAAGAGCGTTCTGGAAGGAAGGGCTGAATCTTACGACTGAGGACGGCTCATTCAAGCTGAAAATGGGCGGAAGATTTATGCAGGACTGGTTCTGGTCGAGCGAGAGCGACGGCATAAAATCAATGTTCGGCGAGCAGGAAGACGGAACTGAAACAAGAAGAGCAAGACTTTATACGTCAGGCTCAATTTACGACAACGTCAAGTTCAAATTGCAATTCGATTTCGAGGGCGGCTCAGCGAATCTTAAAGACGCGTATCTCGCATTGACTGACCTGCCATTCGGAACGATTTACGTGGGGCACTTCAAGGAGCCTTTCAGTTTGGAAGAGTTGACGAGCAGCAAGTACACTACATTTCTTGAGAGAGCCTTACCTAACACATTTGCACCCAGCCGGAACAGCGGCATCATGCTGCATCGCGTGGCATCAAATGAAAGGATGACCGGCGCAATCGGCCTGTTCAGAGATGTGGACAATTACGGTGAAGGAGTTGGTAATGGTGGATACAATGTTACAGCGCGAGTCACCGCCCTGCCATGGTACAGAAATGAAGGCGCATCGCTGCTTCACGTCGGAGCCGCGTTCAGTTACAGAAATCCTAATGATTCTTACAGTTTTGCATCGAAACCTGAGGCACATCTTGCAAGTAATTTCGTCAATACAGGCAGTATTGCAGGTGACCGAGCAGACCTTTTGGGTCTCGAGGCGGCATGGGTCGATGGGCCTCTTTCCCTTCAGGGTGAATATGTAAGAGCAGATACTGAAAGATTTACCGGCTCGGATTTAGGCTTTGACAGCTATTACATTCAGGCCAGCTATTTCCTGACGGGCGAACATCGCAAATATGACACCGAAGAAGCCGCTTTCGGAAGAGTTAAGCCGAAACGCAATTTCAAATATGGTGTCGCTCCCGGAGCATGGGAAGCGGCTGCGAGGATTTCAGAGATTGATCTCAACGACAACAACATTACGGGCGGGAAACTGAATGATATTACCGCAGGTCTCAACTGGTATCTCAATCCCAATACAAGGATTATGTGGAACTATATCAATGCAGACAGGCAGGATGCAGGACGCGCGAACATACTTATGATGAGGTTTCAATTTGATTTTTAGCAAAATACTAATATGAAACTAACACAATCTTAACAATACTGAAATATATATTTTTAAGGAGATTAAAATGAAGTCAATTATTACAAGAAGTTTGATAACAATTGCTCTTCTGGCGTCAACGAGTGTTTTCGCCCAGGAAAAGCTGCATATCGAAGGCTCGACAACTGTCGGCCCGATTGCGGACGGCTTTGCGGAAGTGTTCAAAGACATGTATCCTGATGTTGTGATAACAGTGAACAAAAGCGGCAGCGGCACGGGAGCATCGGCCCTGATTGACAGCAGATGTGATATCGCAACAATGAGCAGATTCATGAAAGACTCGGAATTCAAAGACGCAGTCGCGAAAGGCGTCTTCCCGGTTGCTCACGCTGTAGCTATGGATGGTGTTTGCATTGTACTTCATCCCTCAAATCCGATAAATGCTCTAACGACTGAGCAGGTTCGTGACGTTTATACAGGCAAGTACACAAACTGGAAACAGCTTGGCGGTGCAGACATGCCTATAGTGGTAATAAGCAGGGATACTTCGTCGGGTACGTACGATACTTTTGAGAATTTTGTAATGAAAGAGGAGAAGATGGCTTCGAATGTGGAATTAGTCAGCACGAATCCTCAGATGTTCGCAAGGGTCGAATGCACGCGCGGCGCTTTAGGTTATGTGTGATTCGGCTTTGTGAAGACAGGCGTTAAAGCTGTTACGCTGGACGGAATAAAACCATCGGTTCAAAAAATACTAAACGGCCAATATCCAGTATCGAGACCGTTGTTTATGTTCACGAACGGCTATCCGAAAATCGGCTCGATGACCTATAAATTTGTCACGTTCTATCTGACTGAGGAAGGCCAGGAAGTTATCGAGGACAAAGGCTTCGTAGCCATGACACATTATTAAAGAAAAATATGGATGATACTAAAGCGGAAAAAGTAAGACAGCCGGCGGCAGTCTTCAAA
>JARRRJ010000425.1:0-3036 GCA_037380865.1 Sedimentisphaerales bacterium | reverse complement strand
CTGTCGACGATTTCGAAGACTACAACAATACGCAACCATATACAGTCTGGGATACGTGGATTGACGGACTTACTGATACTTCTTACGGTGACTCGCGAATGGGCAATGAATATGAGCCCTTCTGCGAGGAAGGTATATCTTTCGGTGGCAGGCAGTCAGCGCCTCTTTATTACAATATGAGCGGCGGAGCGAAATCGGAAGTTGTCGCAAATACTGCCAATCTCAAAATCGGCACCGACTGGACCAAGGGCTCTCCGGAAACGTTGACGCTGTGGTTCTACGGTAAATCCGACAACACGGCTGATAAGCTTTATGTTAAGCTCAACAATTCACAGAAAGTTTACTATAACGGTGATCTTCTCAACCTGACTCGAGCGATGTGGTGGCAATGGAATATAAGTCTTTCCGAGTTCAATATCAACCTGACGAATGTTCAGTCAATTACAATAGGGCTCGAGAGAGCTGGTACACTCGGCGTGGAAAGTTACATCCTGATCGATGAGATTCGTTTGTATCGTGTTGCTCCGCCGGTTCCGACGGAAGATATCTGGATCGAAGCAGAATCTGTCACGCCAACTGCGCCATGGGAAATTGTTGATGACGAAGAAGTTTCAGGCGGAAAGTATATCGTAGTAGAAGACGGGTCGGGAAACAGCACAACAGCCCCGGCTGCTCCTGCCGGTACTGCAACATACACCTTCAATGTTGACGGAGGGGATTACAAGATCGAGCTTCTTGTTAATACCCCTGACGCCGATGGTGATTCGTTCTGGATTCGCTTTGCTAACGCTACTAATGTAGCTCCGGGAACTAATACCGCCAATCCCGGCTGGATAGTGTTTAACGGTGCAGGTCCCGGAAGCGGATGGGAATGGGATGTAGTTAACAGCGATGTTGATGACACTCAGGATGTTATTGTCACTTTGCCTGCAGGATCGAACACGATGCAGATTTCCTACAGGGAAGATGGTGCCCAGCTTGATGCCATCAGGATTGTGAGTGTAGATTAGTAGTGCTTTGTAACGGTGCCTGTCATTTATCGTCAGTCAGGTAATTATACGACTGCAGCGGCTACTGGCACGCAAAAGACAGGCAGCCAGGTTAGTTATTAACTATGAAAGAAGACCCCTGTTCTCTTACGCAAATAAAAGCAGGGGTCTTTGTCTTTTCTTCTATAGAACACCGGCATTATGTTCCCTGTTTGGTTAATCTGGGGGAAACACAAGAATCATGGAACATTATAAGTTTTTCTTGACAAACAGGCTGGTAATATGGTATAAATATAATATAGATTTTGTAATATCGGACTGTTTGTGAGTGCTTTTGCAAAAAGACTTTTTTTGTAGAAGTAGGTGATGTGAGTAGAATGTTAGGTTTAACGGGGGAGGTTTAAGTGCAAAACAAATCCCAATTGGATGCATTTGTCTGAATGGCCAGCCTCCAAACACTGACGTACAAGCCAACCGGGCTCAGATATATAACAATTCCTGACTATACTACTTTCTGTTCGCATTATAGTGGTATTTGAGTTTGTTAATGCCTTTGTTATGCTGTGAATTTAAGAATAGGGAATGGATTTATAGAAGTATCTTTTTCGACTGACAGAACAGAGGGATTGTCAAGCAAAGTAAAATAATCCCGCTGGAGTACGCTCTGTGTCGGGCGTAATAATAAGTTCTTTTAGCCGTATTTCTTTTTTATATTTCTTGAAGGAGACATGATTATGTACAGGCCAACCTTTTCAATTCTCTTAATTGTTCTAACGGGTCTTATTTTGACCAACACGGCATTCGCATTGGACCCGGATCTTGTTGCGTGGTGGAAGCTCGACGATGGCGAGGGATCAACCGCTGTCGATGAAACGGGACATGGTTTTGACGGGACTTTGCAAGGCGGTACCGAATGGGTCGAGGGCATTTCAGGCGGGGGCCTCTATTTAGACGGTACCAATGGTACAGTTCGGGTTGGAACTCCTTTGAATTTGAATTCCAATACCGTAACCATTACAGCATGGGTGAAATTAGACGGTACTCAGACGGGCTGGTCGGCTTTTGTTTTCTCCAGAAGCGGTAGTTCCGTAGCCGGTATCGGTATAGGAGAAGTTCCTAATGAATTGCGATACCATTGGAATAATGCCACCTGGAGCTATATTTCGGGACTTGAAGCGCCGGAAAATGAGTGGTTCTTTGTCGCGCTTGTTATAGAACCCACTCAGGCAACTATCTATCTCAATCAGGAGTCAGCTACCAATGTAGCGAGTCATGATATAGAGGAATTTGATGGAACCTTGTATTTAGGCCAGGATTCACAGGGCGGCAGGTTCCTCCAGGGTACCTTGGATGACGTAAGGATATATAAAAGGTCATTGACAGCCCAGGAACTTGTTCGTGTTATGCATGATTTGTTACAGCCAGGTGCATCCTCTAATCCTTATCCTGAGGATCAAGATACTGATGTCCATCATGATTTGGTTCTTAGCTGGAAGCCGGGAATTTATGCAAATACGCATAATTTATTTTTCGGAACCGATTTCAACGATGTAAATGATGCTACTATGGCGTCTCCACTGGGTGCTGCTTTTGAAGAGGGAATAGATGTAAACAACTATGACATCGGAAGGCTCGCATATAGCACTACTTATTATTGGCGTGTCGATGAAGTTAATTCTCCGGCAAAACCCGGGCAATATAAAGGTCCGGTTTGGAGCTTTACAGTCGAGCCTATTGCCCGTAAGGTTCCGGTGTCGGATATAACAGCTAGCGCATCAGGTAGCTATGGGATTTATGATCCGAATGATACCATAAACGAAGCTGGGTTGGACGAGAGTAATATGGATCTGCATTCGAATGGTCAACCCACGATGTGGCTCAGCAACCCAGGGGCGCCGAACAGCGTATGGATTCAGTATGATTTCGATAAAGTCTATAAGCTCCACCAGATGCTGGTCTGGAATTACAATTATCCCATGCTGCTCAAAGCAGGCTTTAAGGATGTCATAGTCGAGTATTCTCTGGACGGCCAGACCTGGACTGAGGT
>JARRRJ010000424.1:0-3037 GCA_037380865.1 Sedimentisphaerales bacterium | reverse complement strand
GAGTATTGAGAAGATTCAAAAAGCGATGGAAGGTTGAAAGGCTGTTCGCCTGGCTTCAAAACTTTCGTCGCCTCGTTGTTCGTTATGAATATCATCTTGTCAACTTTCTTGCTATGGTTCAGCTTGGTTGTATCGTTATTCTCCTAAGGAGGGTTTTGGGATGAGTTCTAGTAAAAAAACCAGAATCATAATTGTGTGTAAATTTAGTTCTTTCTTATATCTCAAGTTTATATTATAATAGTTTTAAGAAAAATGAAAGGAAAAGAAATGCGTAAACTGACAGTGTTATCATTAATTTTTCTTTTAATACCTCTTGGATGCAAGTTTTTGGATTTTACTAGGGACGGACCCCATTTTTAAGCATGTGCGTTCGCGGGCAAGATGCCCGCGATACGATTAATCAGGGATGGAAGCACGAATTAATGGGACGGAGAAACAATAAGGCGGTAAGCAGGCTGAAGCGCAGGAGAGTTGACGATTCGATTAGCAGCTCATTAGCCTATAAACACAACAACTCATCCAAATATAAAGATATTCAAGAGCTGCCTGTATTTAACGAAAGAAGCTTCTTGCTTCACGCCAAAGCGCCTGGGCCGGTAGAAGGTGTATTGACTATGGTTTCTGAGGAAAGTAGTCGGGTTGAGCAGAATTTGGGGGAGTGACATCAATCAATTAGTCAAAATGAATTGATTTTTGCGAACGAATCGCCTGGTTTTGTGTTTCTGCCGTTGACGAAGCTTTTGAAGTCCATCAGGCCTGAGCCGCTCGGTTTGATTTTTATTATTCTCAAGGCGTTTTCGGCGCAGATTATATTGAGATTTTCATCGAGTGTTCCCGGAGCGAGCCGAGAGGGATTCTGATGTTCGACCACCTTTGCCTGGGCAAATGTCACGCGTAGAGATTTGTTTGTTTCTTTTGAGACGTAGTTAGCAGAGGTGCCAGGCCACGGCCAAAAGCCGCGGATTTTTCTTTCCAAAATTTCCGCAGGCTCATTAAAGTCAATATAGCCGTCAGATTTGCTCAGCTTGGGTGCGAGGGTAGCTTTGGAATGGTCCTGCTCGCTATAGATTGCGATGCCTTCGTCGATTTTGTCCAGTGTTTCCAAAAGCAGGGGGGCCGCCAACCTGGCCAGCTTGTCGTGGAGCGAGCCTGCTGTTTCGTCGGGAGCGATTTGTGTTTTAGATTGAGCGATTATCTTTCCGGCGTCCATTTTATCCGCCAGAGTGATTATGCTAATCCCAGTTTCCTGCTCACCATTTATAATTGCCCAGTTAATTGGTGCGGCACCCCGATATTTTGGCAATAAGGAAGCGTGCACGTTGATAGAACCTTTGGGAGGCAGGTCCACAAGGCGCCTGCTGATTTTCTGACCGCAGGCGATGACCAGATTCAAATCGGGATGGCAGTCTGCGACTTGTTGAATTGTATCGGGAGCATTGATCTGCCAGGCTTCCAGCAAAGTAATCGAATTCGACCGGGCCCATTTTGCTATCGCTGTAGGATTAAGCTTCCTTCCTCTCCCCGCTGGGCAGGGGGGAGTCGTAACAAGCAGCACAAGATCGTGGCTGGAACTTTCTACGGCAGTCAGGCACTCAATACCGAATTCGCCGCTGCCGAAAAAAGCTATTCTCATGATATCCTGTTCCCGACGTGGTTAATCAGACGCGTTTTCCTGCAGTTTTTTGAGCTGCTTGCGGTTTGAGATTTTCGCTGCAGATCCCAAACGATTGACGATGGTTACCCCTTCGAGGTGGTCGTTCTCATGCTGAAGTGCTCTTGCGTAAAGTCCTTCTGCTTCTTCGGAGAATTCCCTGCCGTCGAGACCAGTTGCGGTGACTTTTGCCTGCTTGTATCTGCGAATTTTCGCAGATACGCCGGGAACAGAGAGACAGCCTTCTTCTATTGTATCGAGATTGCCGTATGGTGTAACAGCAGGATTTACGAAGACCTTGACGTTTTCCCTGCTGCCGTCAAGGGATATGATGAAAAGCCTGAGCGAGACTCCAGCCTGAGGTGCGGCGAAGCCTACGCCCCTGTTTTCGCGCATAAGTTCGTACATCTTTTCCACAAGCTGTTTGATATTATCATTTATTTCTTTGACCGGTTCTGCTTTCTTGCCCAGAACATCGGCGGGATAATGCGTTATGCGGCATTTATCAATATCTACCATTTTCGAAATCCTTACTATTTTTCTTATCTTCAGGAGCTATTTTAAACAGTTATGACAAATAGGCAATGATTTTCGAAATTTTCTCGAAAAGAAATTGAGACAACGCGAGCTATTTCGAGTTCTTCTTTTTGTTTTCCTGGATGGCCTGGCTCAGGAGATGTCCGATTATGATAATGACGACAATAATTAACATCAGAACCATAGCGGCGTAAGGACTGTATTCAGCGACCTGCTGATGGAGAGTGTGAAGGATGAATGCCCAGCCTAAAATAGCAATATAGGTTCCGGCCAGCACAACAGTCAAGTCAAGCCAGACGGGAAGTCCCATAAGGAATCCAATTGCGCATCCCACCACGGGACCTGTCATCCAGAAGGGGAACCAGACAAATGCAAAAAGGCCGACTATGCCGTACTTGTGTACTTTATCTTTGTGTGTTTCTGCCGCATGTCGGATTCCTTCGAAGACTGTTCTGAGGCTCTTAATTACGACCAGGTGCCTCCAGCTGAATACGAATAATGGATAGGCAATCAATACGAGAATTGTTTCGAGTATAATGCAGATAGGTATGACGGTAACGTTGTCGAGGCCGACGTTGTATCCGAAGGCCATGCCTGCAGCGCGGCCAAACAGAATCTCGGTAGCCGTCATCCCGATGAGGTCCTGTGCATTTTCCGGGGCAAATACAAGGTTTGATCCGAGCCAGGCAGTGTATATCAAAGCCAGCGTGACTCCGACCAGGAAAACGGAGCCTTCTGCAGTGTTAAGCAGGGTAAATTTCAGCAGTCGACGCCGCTCGGCAACCGTCTCAAGTATGTTATTATCCTCTTCTTTTTTCTGCTTTCTGAGGATTCTATTCCAAAGATGGC
>JARRRJ010000423.1:0-3042 GCA_037380865.1 Sedimentisphaerales bacterium | reverse complement strand
ATTACGCGTGTGTTAAACCTGGTTTCTAAGAGCTTGAAAAGGCGATGGCATCCGAAGGCTGGGTTCGTGACGAAGACGTTCTCGACACATGGTTCAGTTCTGCGTTGTGGCCGTTCAGCACTATGGGATGGCCTGAAGATACGATAGAGATTAAAAGCTTTTATCCGGGAGACGTTCTCTGTACTGCTCGTGAAATTATAACTTTGTGGGTTTCGCGCATGGTAATGATGGGCCAATATTGTGCCGGAGACATTCCGTTCAGCGATGTTTACATCCACGCGATGATACAGGATGGTCAGGGACGCAAGATGTCGAAGAGTCTGGGCAACGGTATCGATCCTCTAGTAGCGATAGACAGCCACGGTGCAGACGCCATGCGTTTCACACTGGCGGATATGACTACCGATACTCAGGACATAAGGATGCCAGTCACTCAGATGACACTTCCTGACGGCAGGCAGGCAAACACTTCACCAAAATTCGATACGGGAAGGAATTTCTGCAACAAGTTATGGAACGCATCGCGTTTTGCAATGATGAACCTTGACGGAACCGACCCGTCAAAATTCGACGCATCTAAAATGGATATTACCGACAGGTGGATTCTGTCGAGACTTGCCAAGACAACTTACGAAGTGACGGAGTCTTTCGACAACTTCAAGTTCAGCGAGCCTTTATCAGGCTTGTATAAGTTCTTCTGGAACGATTTCTGCGACTGGTATCTCGAATGGACAAAACCACGAATGCAGGATGAAACAAAAAAGCCAATCGCTCAAAATGTCCTGGCATTTGTTTTGGACCAGGTTTTAAGATTGCTTCATCCTTTCGTTCCGTTTATCACGGAAGGAATTTTCCAGAAGTTAAATGAAATCTCACCCGAAAGAAAACTCGAAGGTCTGGCAGACGCAAATGGAGCAGAAGCACTTGTTATCGCAAAATGGCCTGAATTACCAGGCTCGTTTATAAATGACAAAGTTGAAGATGATATTTCAGTTATTCAGAATCTTGTTCGTGCGATAAGGGACATCGAAAACAAGTACAATGTAACGAGTGTCGAGGAAGTGTCTGCAAATGTTCAGGATGAGACAGCAAAAATGCTGAACGAGAACTCTGAACTTATTTGCTCTTCGGCGGGGGCGAAGAAATTCAATGCTGGCTCGTCTGTTTCCAAGCCTGAGAATGCGGCTACTGCAATTGTCGAAGACATCCAGGTTTACGTACATAATGTGATTGACGTAGAAGCAGAAAAAGCCAGGCTCGAAAAGCAGAAAGAACAAATAGAAAGTGCTAAAAAAGCAGTGGAAGCTAAGCTGGCCAACGAGAATTTCATAACCAGAGCAAAGCCTGAAGTAGTTGCTCAGGCCAGGGAGAGGTTTGAACAGCTTTCAGAACAGCTGGATACCGTACTGAAACACCTCTCAGAATTAGAACACAGCCGCTAAACAGTCGTATAAACGTGAAATGTATATAAAAAAGAAGGAATCAATCATCTTAAACATGGTGCTATAATGGAAGTCGCAGCGGAATTATCACGTATAATTATCAACGAAATGTCCGACCAGCAGATAATCGTCATCAAGGAACGGGACGGGGAGCGGAGTTTTCCAATCGTAATTGGCATTGTCGAGATTTTTGCAATAGACCGTCGGCTAAAGGGTATCAAACCGGCCAGGCCCATGACACACGACCTGCTCGCGAGCATTATCGAAAATCTCGGCGCGCGAATCGAAAAGATTGTCATAAATGACTTGCGCCACCACGTTTTCTTCGCTCGAATTCACTTGCGTCTCAACAATCATTCAGTTGTCGTCGATTCGCGTCCTTCCGACGCAATAGCTCTGGGAGCTGCTACGAGCGCCCCTATTTTTGTGGCTGATCATGTTTTTGAGCTGGCTTCCCAATAAAGATCGACGAAATGATGAGTAACCCGACACCGATACATAGCAGGCTGTCGGCGACATTAAAAGTCGGCCAGCTAAAGCTTCGATAATGAACGTCGATAAAGTCACGCACAAAACCATTATGAAAATACCTGTCGTATAAATTGCCCGAAACGCCGGCCGCAAAGAAGCCGAGAGCAACGTGGATAATCCTGGGCTGCCTGCCGCTAAAAAGAAAAAATCCTATAATCCCTATTAAAGCAAAGCTTGAAACCATGACCAGGAGTGTGGACCTTCCGCCGAATATACCCCATGCGGCGCCATTGTTCTGTGCGATTATCAATCGTAAAAAGCCATCCATCACGTCGTAGGACTCGCCCGGTTTGAGCCAGTTGAACACTGCCCATTTACTCCACAAATCAAGCGCAAATCCCCCGATCGCCAAAGGCCAGAAAATAAGATGCGCTTTGAAATCAGGGATCAGCGATTTCTGGCCTAACGGTGGCAGTTTCTTCACGCTTGTTTCTTCTGCTATTGGTTGTGCCATAAATACTCTCTATTGCTAAAGATACGAAAACAAACAAATTTCAGTTCGCTATGGGATTATATCGTACCAAAAGGCCCTGTCAAAGACTTTTATCGCCCGAAACTCTATGTTACCTTAAGGAACATTTTCTAAGTAATTGACATACTGGACTGGATTTTATATCATATTTCACATATTTTAGAACGCTTATTTTAGACGAGGCTATGCCTCGTCTTTTATTGTCTTTTGCTCGAAAGGTTTTCCATGGCAAAAAAGAATATCGAACTCAAAAACAAGCCTTACGTTTTAATAATACGCGATGGATGGGGATATAATCCGAATCCTGCGGAAGACGCGTACAATGCTATCAAGTGCGCCAATACACCTGTAGACGATATACTCATGTCGCAATACCCGAATTGCCTGATACATACGAGCGGCGAAGACGTGGGTCTCCCTGAAGGCACTATGGGCAACAGTGAAGTAGGTCATCAGAATATAGGCGCAGGCAGAATAGTTCCGCAGGAGTCAGTCAGGCTGAGCAAGACAATCCGGGACGGCTCGTTTTTCGAGAACAAGGAATTCCTTAACATGATTGACTTCGTGAAGAAAAATAAAGGTAAAATGCATGTTATG
>JARRRJ010000422.1:0-4146 GCA_037380865.1 Sedimentisphaerales bacterium | reverse complement strand
GTCTCGTCGTTCCAGCTTTAGTATGTGCCTACACCTGTGTCATATTGATATTATTCGACGTGCCCAGAACGAGCGCTGCAATGCAGCCTTTCGTTATTATGAACAAAAATGAAGGATATTCCGATGCTCGCACTCTCATGAAAACCGGCGCTAATATCGGATTGATCAACGCGAAAAACAAAATTCAAACAGTCAGTTCAGACTCTGCGACTGATGATATGAAGCTAAGCCTGCGCAATATCAGGATTATATGCGAGAACGATAATCGTTTTCTGGATTTTGTCGCCATAAAAATGCTGCAGTCTTTTGCGGAGCTTCCGTACGTTGACTCGGTGTCGTATTACTCTTACGGCCACCGGCCTAAGCGCACGTCTTTGTCACCGGACGTGCTAATTACACTCGATATGCCGCAGCTTACCGAAGATAAGTTTCTTTTGAGCAGGCAGATGCAGGTGAAAATCGAATGCGTAGCATCCAGCGTCGTTTCCGAAGCTTCTTCCGACTCGGGCGATAAAAGCTCGTCAAGTCCGCTGGTTCCCTTCCAAATTAAAAGCGAAATTCAGCATGCAGGCACAACGTTGTGCATCGAATGTCCCGGGACGGAATATGAGCAGGAAGCAAAGAATATTTCACGCGAGCTGACCAATGCAATCAGGAAGCAATTCGACAATTTGCTAAGGAAATATGACGAGATTCCTGAACTGCCGGGAGCTGAGCACGGCACGGATATTTAGAGTTTCCCTGGTTGTAACGTGTCTAACCTAAATCTGCGTTAGATCGAGACAAGATATGCTGCTTACCTCGGACTGTAACTCATGCTTGGCTTATCAATTCTTACGGCACCGCAGGTTTTACATTCCGCTTTCTCCTCTTGTACAGGCAGTTGAGCGCCAGGATAATACCCGTTGCACGGGATAGAAATCATTGGGACCCCGTTTAGCGATATGTTTATGTTGTCGGAAAACATTCTTGCCTGACCGGTTTGTTCCGGCGGATTAACCTGAACGCTAAGCTGATACCCCGTACGCGTTCTCTGGACACCGAGAACATTTACAATTCCTGACCTGGACACGGAAGGCTCTATAGCCTGGTTAACAATAATTCTTTGGGGACTTGCGGAAAATCTCGGCGGGGTGTAGTATGTACCGCTCACCACCTCGCAATCGGCACGAGAAAGATCGATTCTGAAACTGCCTTCAGGGTAGCCTCTCAATCTTGCCATGTCGACTTTTGGCCTGAGAACGAACTGTGTCGCTTTAACCTGGGGATTAAAATCCGCGGTAATGCAATCGTAAGTGGATTGAAAACCTTTAATAGAAAAGGGCTGGCCGTCGATGCTTCTGACCACAATCTCCGGGCAGCCGCCGTTGGCGCTTATGAGAGAGAGATTCAGTCTCTTCGGCTCATAATCTATCGGCGCAACCAGGTTTGCGTGTACGGCGAGCTCCGCCCTGGGACTGGCGGGATCATTGCTGTAAACATAAATATGTTTCAGCGACTGGCCAAGCACCGTATCTGTGTAGTTGGCAAGGAGTTTTCCGCTTTCACCTGGCGCATAGACTTTCTTGTCGTTTTCCAGCAGAGCGGCTGTGCAGTTGCTGCACGAAGTCTCGACTTTGGAAATTACAAGATCAGAATTTCCCGTGTTGGTGAAAACGAACTCGCATGTGTGTAACGAATTCGGGCTAATCCTTCCAAAATCATGACTCGAGGCGTTGAACTGGATTTGAGGCGTCTCGTACACCTCCGGCGGCTGCTCCTGTGGCGGAACAGTTGTATTAGAAGCGGCTGAAGCCCTGATCTGCTGCCATACAGGCTGATTAAACCAGTCGGGATCGAGCACTTCCAGACGAGAACGCTCTTCTTCACAACCCAGTTGAAGCGCAAAAGAACAACATAAAATACTGCAAAATATCAAAGGAAATCTGTTTAACTTCATGGTAATATTCCCCAAAATTTGTGAACGAGTCTTTACCAATTAGCAAATTTTCCGGGATACTTAATTAGACTTAAAGGGCACTCAATTCCAAGACGGCCCCCTCCGTGGTCATACCCCCTTATTTAGTTAAGCTATTATACCTAAATTAACATCAGAAGTCAAAGCTTTTTTCGTCTCGAAACGATAAAAATTTATCCGGACCTTTCCGAAAAATTTTGCATTCGCCAAACCTTTTTTCTTATCAATTCAGCCCAGTTTTGACAAATTTTTGTCCCGGAAATTAAAATCGGCAGTTTAAGTTAAATTTTTTGCCTGTTTATGCTTGACGAACCTGCTACAAACTGATAATTGATAGGGAAAATTTTATTACGATTAGCCTTTAGGATTGATTTGAGTTTGAAAGGAGTCCATCATGGCAAGAAAAATCAGTATTGCAGTATTTGTCACCTTGATTTGCATTTCTCTTGGCTGCCAAAATACTAATTCAGGCGAAAGCATGCGGTTGGCTATACGAGGCCCCAGTTCGCCGTACGGTCCCCCTCCCGTCAGCCCCAATGCCGGTGAAATGGATGTCATCGATAAAGTCGAGAAGTCCAGGCAGGACTATAAAGTGTACCTCGAAGCACTTGTAAGTCTCTACGACAAATCGGGAAACAATGAAAAGTACAACCTCGCCAAGAAAGAACTATATGCACTGAATACGATGGCGCAGTATGATTACATCGATCCGCTTGCGCTTCCCAACACTTATTCCCCCACGACCCAGATAATGGACGCGGATCTTCTTTATGAAGATGCGCTTCTGGAGAAACAGCAGGCTGAGAAATATAGCCTGGCTTTCGTAGATAAGGATTTATATCGATCAGCAAATACCAAGTTCAGGGAGCTAATAAAGAAATATAATAACAGTGACAAAATTGACGATGCCGCATACATGATAGGTGAGATTTCCGAGTATTTCAAAGATTATTCGCCGGCGCTAGATTATTATAAAGCCGCCTATAAATGGAATCCGGAAACTCCATGGCCTGCCAGGTTCCATGCCGCACGTATCCTCGATAAATATATGCACAATTATGCAGAAGCTTTGTCTCTTTATCGCGAAGCAATTGAGAAAGAGGGAAGGTATGACAAATACAGGGAATGGAAAAACAATGCGGAAGACCGTATAAAAGTTCTCGAAAAGACGGTGCAGTAGCCGGTCTTTGTAGTTGTCTAAATTTCTTATAATAGTATGTTCGCGGGCCTGAAGAAACATCAGGTCCGCTTTTTTTGTATATTATCCAGTTAATATTGCTGTTTGCACATTCTCCCAAATATGATGCTGGAATTCGAAAATAAAGTAGCGCATTTTCTGAAGTCGATTGATTTTCCATTTTCAAAAGCTAAAATCCTGCTCGCTGTATCAGGGGGCGCTGATTCGACTGCACTTCTTCATGTTCTCTCGATTTTGAAATCGCAGGATTTTTTTACGTCAGATTTGTATTGTGCGCATATCAATCATCAGTTGAGAAACGACGCAGACTCTGACGAAGAGTTTGTAATTTGTGAGGCGGAGAAATTAAGAATCCCGATAAAAACGAGATGTATCGACGTGCGCACCTTTGCTCGTGACAATAGACTGTCAATCGAGACTGCAGCAAGGCAATTGCGATTTGAAAATCTCAATGATATCGCGAAAGCAAACAAATGCATGTGGATCGTGACAGGCCATCAAAAGAATGATAACGCGGAGACAATAATCCACAGGCTTCTTCGCGGCACAGGATTCCGGGGACTCGCGGGCATCTGGCCTGTGCGAAAGTTTAATGAAAATATCAATTTTGTAAGACCTCTGCTTTGCGTGACAAGGCATGAAATAATCCAATATTTAAAGAAGAAAAATCTGAAATGGCGCGAAGACTACACCAATAAAGATTATAGCTATACACGAAATCACATAAGACACAGACTCATACCTGTTTTGCAAGAAGATTGCAATACTAACCTGATTGAACATCTATCGAAGCTCTCGATATCAGCTAACAGATTTTATAAATATGTATGTCTCCAGGCGGATAACTTATGGCAAAAAGCCGCCCGGTGCAGTGATGAAAAAGTAACGCTTAGCTTACAATACTTTTCGGATCAATCTCCCCCTGTAAAACTCGAGCTTGTCCGCCGCTCTTTAGCCCGCACAGGCTGCGGCGAAGCTAATTTAACTTCAA
>JARRRJ010000421.1:0-3066 GCA_037380865.1 Sedimentisphaerales bacterium | reverse complement strand
TTCGATAATTTATTTATAACCCTCAGACTTAATGTCATTTACAGAAAGCCTACGCCAACAAATAAACCTTTAAAGATAATCGGCTGGGTAGAACATAAAAGCAGACGAAGTATGAAAGTCGCGGCAAAAATATTGCTTCCTGATAACACAGTCTGTTCGGAATGCCAGGCGGTCGTAATAAGACCAACCGGCGAAATATCAGACAAATGGGAGAAAGAAAAGAAATACTGGTTTGTAGAGAATCAACCCGATTCTGCTCCATGATTATATAGGTTCATTAAAAAGACGGACTAGTCTTATTATTCGAGAGAAATTTGATTAATTTGAGTTTTTTGTTTCCTCTTTGAGCTGACTTTTTAACTCGTTTATTGTTTCTTGGTCCTCCTGTACCTTTTTTAACAGGTCGTCTCGCAGGCCCCTTTCGTATTGTACCAGTTTGCGCAATTCGTCATTTTCAACCTGGACCTTTTTATACTTTTCTTCCCAGTTTTCAGGCTGCGCCATTTTGTCTTTATAAGCGTCAAACTCAGCCTGAAGAGTTTTCAACTGTTCGGTAAGCTCCTCGATTTTGGCCTTCAAAGCAACATTTTCATCCTGCACCTTAATCGCGGCAAGCTGCATTTCCTGCGCCTCCTCCATCTGGCGAGCCGCAAATTTCTGTTTATCCCTCTCGAGCTGGACATTGCCAGATTGCTTTGTTGCCTGTGAGCGACAGCTTGCAAATAAAAACAGGCAGGCAAGTATGATCGCTGTTGTAAGAATTTTCTTTCTAATCATTCACGCAAAATTTTATATTTCCAATAGCTAATCTTAAATAAACTACCACTTATATATTCTATCAGAAAAGGCGATTTAATGCAATCTATCGAAGCTCAATGTTTCAGAAATCATTAAGCAAGTCACAGATAAATTCGAGATAAATTGTCTCGTAGAATAGGAGATTATTCCTGCTCGGCATTCATTGGAGGAGGCTTCAGTTGTTTAACTATTTCCCCTGCAATGTACGAGTTGTCGAAGCTTTTTCGCCATTTGTTTATCACCTCAGAAGGCAGCACGCCGTAACTCTCTAATCCTGTATCAGAGGTAATCGTCTTATTGAAAACGAGCCGGTCATTCTGGTCTTTGTTCTTCTCGTATATTACAAAATCCGCACTGAGACCATATTCCCTGAAAGGCGAACTGCGATTAGGCTGTCGTGGATACTTGGTCCACGTCACAAGCAACATATAACTGTTGTCGTCGTAAGTTCGAACACAATCTATATCAGCCTGCTGAAGCTGATAGTAAATGTATCTTTCAATCGACGGGTCCCGCCAGTGATACACTGTAACAGGCCCGTTGTCATAAGTAACACAGACACGTCTCTTCGGCTTTCCTATGTCATGACGGTAAAACAACGTCGGGTTTGCGCCTGTGAAGAACATCACACCTTCTTTGCCTTTTTCAAGCCTGTCCAAAAAAGGAACAAATGAATTTGCGAGGTGATTTTTGACCTGCTCGTCAAGAAACTTGTCGCGTCCGACAATCCGCGCGTCGATGGCATTTCCCGGTTCCGGCGGTGTTTCTGTAGCGCTGTATGCCAGAAGGCATTCGTTTGCAATGTCCCACAGATAAGACTGAATCGCTAAATCGTAAGTGGGCTTGACACGCTCCTGTTTTGCAATAGCCCTGTCACGCTATCGATTCTCGATGAACTTCGAGATGTTGTCTTCTCCTGTCTGGCCGTCTCTGAAATCAAGCGCATAACCAATTTGCAAATGAACAACTGCGTCGGATTTTTCAGAAACAACTTTAATCGTGTTGTACTTCGAAAGCATTTCCTTAATCTGATTCAGAAATACGTAGCTGTAATCTTTGTCAAATGCAGTCAACTCATATAGATGATACGCATGGATATACACAGGCCATGGCTCAGGCATCCGGTCAAGCCTTTTTCGTGCTTCTTCAACATGCCTGCCGGAAGGGTATAATTCGATATACTCCTGTATCTTTTCCTTGTTATTTAGCGATGTCGCCTGATCCCAGATAAGGTCATCGAGCGTATTCTGCGCATCATTCAAATGCTCACCGTGTGGGTAATTTTCAATAAACCTTTTAACATCTTGGATGGTACTCAGGGATTCGGCCTTGCGCCAGGCAAGTTCTTCTATATTCTTTTGCGCCTGCTCTTCGTATTTGCTTTGAGGGAATTGCTCCATAAACTGCTCATAGCCTGCAACGGAATTCCTCGCAGTTACTTGATACCAAGTAATCGACGCTATCTTCTCATTTGCTTCGTCGACGTGCAAACCCTCAGGAATCTGCTTGATGTAATTCTGAAAATCCGCAATTGCTCCGCGTGCGCAAGATTCCTTCCAGCTTTGCTCGTCAAAACGTTTTTTTGCCTCTAAAACATGCCAACCTTCCGGGTGTGACTTGATATACTGCGCATAATCCGTTGACTTATTGCCAAGATTTGCTCTGAGCCAGGCGAGTTCATCCGAGTCCTGCAAAAAGAAAACGACAACAGCCATGACAATAACCAGAACAACATAAGCCTTATATTTTTTCATGTCGCTCACCTTTTTCCCAAAAGCTTTCGCCGATTATTTAAATAATCCCTCCCAAAACTATTTCCTGGTAAAATCCAACCTTATCTATGGGAAATTTAATCTCTTCCAATATGGTTGTCAAATGATTTTTATTAATAAATAAAAGGAATGAAATGGTATTTTACTTTTTTGCAGTATGCGACATATTCGGGATCTCGCATAAGGAATCGCTCTTCTGTGATGCCTCTGAAGAAATACAATGTCGCCCAGCCTACAAAACCGAAAGCAGTCATTACGAAGTATGTAGCATACCCCGACCATGTGAACAGAGGTGCTGAAGGATTCGGGATGAGTGCAGGTATAAACGTCAACAACCAGTATATGTTTTTAGAGATATAACCGGGATGGCGAACGATGCGATACGGACCCCATGTCACGATGCCGCGGTTGGTCAGGTTGCTTGCTCTCGTGAAAAGTGTCAATGATGCCGAAAGAAGCAGACCGGCAGAAATCATCGCAAGAATGCGCAAAATCC
>JARRRJ010000420.1:0-3082 GCA_037380865.1 Sedimentisphaerales bacterium | reverse complement strand
CAATGTTCATACACTTTTATAATCATTCTAATTTCATAATCGATCTTACAAATGAGCAGATTGAAGATATCAAAATATATGGAGAGGATATGTACAATCAGAACAGACTTAATATGACCGAAGTAAAGGTGGCTAATTATTCAAAGTGAAGTTTTATGAAAACCTGCTCCTGGAAAGACCAGCTTTTTAATTAATATAAAATCTTCGTGCCCACTTCAAAGATGTAATTCTTTTTTCATCCTTTCGCTCTATTGAATACACTTAGATTTCTGGTTACCTTAAAAAATTGTAAGGTATTATCTTGAATAGCATGACAGCATAATAAAAATTTATTATTAAAATGGATATTAAAATTGAGACAAAACAATAGAAACCTGACACTTAACCGGATTGCATTCATTGGAAATTATTTACCACGGCAATGTGGTATTGCAACATTTACAACCGATTTATGTGAGGCAATTGCTCTACAATACAATGATACAACTTGTATTGCATTGCCGGTCAATGATGTTGCAGCCGGTTATGCTTATCCGGCCAGAGTCCGGTTTGAACTAACAGAGAAAGATATTGATTCATATCTAAGAGCATCTGATTTTTTAAATATTAACAATGTTGACCTGGTATCTCTGCAGTTCGAGTACGGTATCTTCGGGGGAAAAGCAGGAAGCCATATCCTTGCTCTCTTACGCGGATTACGAATGCCAATAGTTACAACCCTGCATACGATACTCAAAAATCCTGATCCTGATCAGCTTCGCGTATTAGAAGAGGTTGCAGCTTTATCAGATCGTTTAGTGGTTATGAGTGAAACCGGTTCTGAATTTCTACAAGAAGTTTATAATGTGCCTTTGGAAAAGATCGATATGATTCCTCACGGTATCCCTGATGTACCATTTGTTGACCCAAGTTTTAATAAAGATCTGATTGGAGTAGAGGGTAAAATCGTATTATTAAGTTTCGGATTACTATCTACCAGTAAAGGAATAGAAACAGTTATTTCCGCCTTACCTGAGATTGCAGCTAGTTATCCTGACATAGTTTATATGGTTGTCGGGGCAACACATCCTCATATTGTTCAAAGTGAAGGCGAAACCTACCGGTTGTCTTTGCAATGGCTAGCTGTGGAAAAAGGTGTAGAAAGTAATGTTATCTTTTATAATCGTTTTGTCAGCCTGGAAGAACTTGTTGAGTTTATAAGTGCAGCGGATATTTATATTACACCTTATCTTAACGAAGCTCAAATAACATCCGGAACTTTAGCTTATACGATAGGAGCAGGTAAAGCTGTTATCTCAACACCATACTGGTATGCACAGGAAATGCTTGCGGATGGGCGTGGTGTACTGGTACCATTCAATGATCCTGAAGCTTTGGCAAAACAGGTTATTAATCTCCTGCATAACGAAGCGGAACGGCATGCTATACGGAAGCGCGCTTATCTCTTCGGACGAGCTATGATCTGGTCTGAGGTGGCGCAAAGATATATGGAATGTTTTGAACGTGCCAGGGCAGAGCGCCGTCATTATATCTCCCAAGGTTTTACTGCAAAAGCATTGGATAAATATCCGGGCGAATTGCCCCCCTTAAAATTAGATCACTTACAAAATATGACTGATGAAACAGGGATGTTTCAACATGCCCTTTTTATTGTTCCAAATTATTCACACGGCTATACTACTGATGATAATGCCCGCGCCTTATTAGTCTGTGCACTATTGGATGAACTGGGCATTAATGATGGCTTAAAACTATCCTCGCGATATCTTGCTTTCCTTGGTTATGCTTTTAATGTTCAGACCGGGCATTTCAGGAATTTTATGGACTATCAGCGAAATTGGCTGGAAGAAAAAGGTTCAGATGATAGTCATGGACGTGCTTTATGGGCATTGGGTACAGTTTTAAATCGGAATAAAATACCCTCCCAGCATGATATGGCCGCCTGGTTGTTTGAACAGACGCTCCCTGCCATTCTCACGACTACCAGTCCGCGTGCCTGGGCATTTGCTCTCATTGGCATTGATGAATATTCACAAAAATTCGGAGGTGACCGCAGAGCAGGACAAATAAAAGCAGAATTAGCAAACCGGCTTCTGAAACTTTATCAAAATAATAAATCAGATAAATGGAATTGGTACGAAAAAGAACTTTCATATTGCAACGCAGCTCTGCCCCATGCCTTGCTGACAAGCGGTAAGTCAATTCCAGACACCTCAATGACCGATGCGGGGTTAGAATCATTGACATGGCTTTCTGAGCTGTTACGCTCAAGAGAAGGCCATTTTGTTCCGATCGGGTCAAACGGTTTTTATCGTAAAGACGGAGAGCGGGCTCGTTTTGACCAGCAACCCGTGGAAGCTCAAACAATGGTATCAGCCTGCCTCGAGGCGTTCAGAATTACAAATGAAAAACGCTGGAACAAAGAATCGCGGAGGGCATTTGAATGGTTCCTTGGTCGTAACGATTTAAATCTTCCGGTTTATGACCCTACGACCGGAGGTTGTAGAGATGGTCTGCATTCAGACCGCCTGAATGAGAATCAGGGAGCAGAATCAACACTGGCATATCTCCAGTCTTTGCTGGAATTGCGTTTGACCGAACAAATTCATTTATCAATGGAAAAATAGACAATGAACAATAAGCATATTGAACTTTTTCATCGCAGTAAATTAAATCCTATTCTTGATGCTAAAAACTGGCCTTATCCTATTAATAGTGTATTTAATGCGGGTGCAACGTTAATGCAGGATGGTACAACATTACTTTTGTGCCGGGCAGAAGACCGGCGGGGGCTTTCCCATCTTTGTGCTGCCCGTTCTGTCAATGGCATTGATGGCTGGCAGATTGATCCACAACCAACTCTTACCTCAGATGTGAGGAATTTCCCTGAAGAATTATGGGGAATTGAGGATCCGCGCATTACTTTTGTCCCTGAATTAAAGAAATATGCTGTCGTTTATACTGCCTATACACGTGACGGTCCCGGAGTTGCTTTGGCTTTAACTGAAGATTTCAGGAACTTTGAACGCTTTGGAGTTGTAATGCCGCCTGAAGATAAAGATGCTGCATTACTGCCCTATCG
>JARRRJ010000419.1:0-3112 GCA_037380865.1 Sedimentisphaerales bacterium | reverse complement strand
GAATCCTCAGCCGACAACACGACAAAAAGCACGCAGTTAGACGAGAATCTGATGTCATATCTTCTGAATAACAACGACTCCGAGGCTATGCAGGCAGAAAGCAAAGAACAATTGTCCGAACAAATGAAGATCCTTAAAGTTCAGCTTGAGAAGCTTGAAATTGAAAAGCAAAATCTTCAGAAGGAGATGGCAAAATTAGAAAAGTCAAATCAAAAGGTTGAAAACGAATATAAAGACAAGATGAAAGAGAAATCTGCGGATTTGCAAAAAATAGCCCAAAAAGCAGAACAATGGCAAAACAACGAAGAATTCAAACTGTGGCAGCAGCAGATGCAGCTTTGGAACGAACAGATGCGGCAATGGAGTCAGCAGCTTGAGCATTCAGCACAGGGACATGGAACGACTGGTAGTACTCCGGATACCCAGCCTCAAGTACTGCCGATGCCAAAAATGCCGCCAATGCCTGAATTGCCGAAATTGCCGAAATTGTCAACAGGATCCATCTTGCCCGGTAATGTTCCACAGGCAGGATTAACGGGAATAACCGTTCCGTCGACCGGAGTTTCTGTTAATCCTTCAACAGGTGTCAATTCTCCTGTTCACATTAGTACATTGCACCCTGGAGGACTGGATATCCATATTTCGGAAAATGATAATGGAAAAATTAAAGCAGTAAGAGAAATGGAGTTATTTCCTAAAATTGAGCCTGGAGCTTCTTTCGTTGTACAGGATAAAGTCGGTAATATCTTCCTGAGTCACAGCCAGGATGGAAAATGTACTGTCAAAGCCGTTATCAGTGCAACGGCTGAAAATACCGAAGAAGCTCAGAAAATGGCAGAACAGACCGGGATGGAAAATATATCATCCAGTGAAAGATTTTTCCTTAAAATGATAAGACCTGGAGACGATAAATGGCAAAACATCAATGTGGACTTGTATATTACAATACCATCCAACATCACACTCGATATTTCAACTGAAGTTGGTTCTATTGAAATTAAAGATATCACAGGGGAAATTAGCGCTCAAACAAATACCGGCTCCGTCAAAGCTGTCAATATTGCTGGAGAAATCCAGTTAGTAACAAAAGTCGGCAATATTGATTTTACAGCGCCGAATGACCTTTCCGCTAAGATTCAGGCGAATACAAAAGTAGGGTCCATAGATAGTGAATTTCCTCTGGACGTTGCAAAAACAAGCATTACTGCAAGTACAGCAAAAGGGACTATTGGTTCAGGTGAAAAGAATATCAAGCTGATCACAGAAGTCGGAAAAATTAGTATAAAGAAGCAATCTTCGACTGAGAATTAAGTTCGAACATTCTTTAATACTCTTACAAAACGTCTGGTATTTCAAAGGACGTCACGTGTGTAAAAAAGCCGAACATTAATGTTCGGCTTTTTCTTTTCTGACAATTTCTCATCTTGCAGCCTGTGTGGAGCATTTTTCCATAAGCATCAACCAGAAAATAGCAAAAAATGTTTATTTCTTTAAACCCAAACAGGTATCCAAATTGTTATATTAGTGGCAAACGTTTGTTGTAAAAGTAATTGGGCTGAAACGAATGGAAGACAGGCTGCTTGTTATAAAATGCAAACTCGGAAGCAAAGGTGCTTTGAAGCGAATCTACGAAAAGTACAAAGAAGATTTGCTTATCCTGGCAATGGCTCTCGTGAATAATCCTGCTGCCGCAGAGGATGTTGTACACGATGTCTTTACCGGCTTTGTTCGCGATATCGGAGACTTCCGCCTGACCGGCAGCCTGAAAGGTTATCTTCGAACATGCGTAGCGAACCGCGCCAGAAATATAAATAAGGCAAAACGTTATGAAAGTATCGAAACGAATTCAGTCATGAAGGAAAATTTGGATTTTAATGAGCCTGTAAATTCTTTAGTTTGTAACGAACAATTGCTGCTACTGAAAAATGCCATGGCGCAGCTTCCATACGACCAGCGTGAGGTAATAATGATGCATGTTCATGCTGATATGACGTTCGAAAAAATCGCCAAATCGCAGGGAATTTCAGTAAATACAATTAAAAGCAGGTATCGATATGGAATCGATAAGCTCAAAACAATTTTGAACGGTGAGGTAATAAAATGAACGCGGAAGACGAAATAAGAAAGCTAATAAACGAATCAAAAATAACAACCAATATCCAGACAGAAAAAACTGTTCTCACCGACGCTTTGGAATATCTGGATAAACGCAAACTTAAAAATTCGTTCGGAATAAAACTGAACATATGGAGAAATATCATGAAAAAACCTGTAATAAAAATCGCCGTCGCTACAATCGTAATTGCTGTTTTATTATCGTTCAATCCATTCAATGTGCTCAGCACCGACAGCGTAGCCTGGGGAAAAATCACTCAGAATGTTGAAAAAATCGAAACTTTTATGTTTGGCCTGACGATAGAAGTTTCCGATTCCGATATAGAAAACCAGGCAGACAATATAACAGCCAAATGGATAATTTATTTATCGAAAGATTACGGATTCAGGATGGACATCTGGAAAGACGAAAGTGTTGTATCTTGGTATGTGGCACCGGATTCTGACAAGATGATAATCGTGACTCCCGATGAGAAAGATTTTATCGAAATGCCTTTGCCTCCTGACAAGAGCAACCAGCTTCCGAAAGAATATCAGGATCCCAGGGAGTATATCAAACGCTTCATGTCACTACCTTACAAAGAGCTTGGTTATTCTGTTATCGATGGAGTCAAAGTGGAAGGAATAGAAGTTCAGAATCCACCTGTCGAAGGAGGGCAGCTCGAAAACGGAGTCGGACGACTCTGGGTCGATACCGAAACCGAACTACCCGTCAGGATAGAGCTTTCCGGCACAGCCGATGGCAAAATGGTCCAATGGATACTGGATTTCAAATGGGCCGAAGCGGTTAGTCCGGACTTGTTTAATCCTTACCTTACAAAGAATAGATTATCTAAATATTCTTCAGATATAATCGGCGTTCGAAACGTTAAAGATAAAACGATTATCATTACTCAAACTGATTGATTTTTTTGTTATGCTGAATGACGTGAAGCATAACAAAAAAATCAGTCAGTTTGAGCTATTGCATTTTATAAATTCCAGGCTTTTGCGAAGG
>JARRRJ010000418.1:0-3114 GCA_037380865.1 Sedimentisphaerales bacterium | reverse complement strand
TTCATTAGTAACTTGCTCCCTTGTACCAATAAAGTATTTCGCAAGGATTTGAATTTCTGATCATTAATCTTTCCCTTACTTAATGCTATGCCAATGAGAGAGACTTTAAGCGGTTTCCGGTCAAAGCCGCTCTCATTGGCATAGCATTAAGAAAGGGAAAGATTAATGATCAGAAATTCAAATCCTTGCGAAATACTTTATTGGTACAAGGGAGCAAGTTACTAATGAACAATAATTCAGCAGAAACCAGGCAGTCTGTTATTGCGATACTGAAAGCTGACAACAGACTGAAAGCAGTAGAGGTTCTCAAAGACAACGGAGCTCATAGAATTTTATGGGCCAAAAGCAGCAGAGAAAATGATCTGGCCTGGCAAGGTTTCGCGGCTGGTTGCGGCTTGCACGCAAAAGTGACTTGGCAGGACCAGACTACAAGCAGTAAGAATGTAGTAGTAGGCTATGATTCTACAGGCACGGCCTTCTGTCGAGTAAATGTCCCTGCAGTCCAGGAAAAAGAAGTATCAGCTATAGTGAACTTGCAGGCGGAGAGCCGGTTTCCACTGCCTGCAGACCAAATGGAACTTGCATGGCGAACTACTAAACTGACCAGGGATCAAATGGTTATCACCATTGCTGCAGCGAGAAGACGGTCAGTACAGGATTTTATTGACAAGGTAAGAATTTTGTGTCCTGTAAGAGCTATCCTTGACAGCGAGGGAATAGTAAAAGTTTGGAAGGAACTGTTTTCGGGGCATGAGCGAAATGCCGTGATTCTTAATGCCGGAACACACAATACACAAATCTGCTTCGCAAAAGACGGATTATTATGTGACGCAGTCACTCTGGATATGGGGACTGTTGATTTCGGAGAGGCTGATTCGCAGGAAGAAACCGAAACTATTGAAAGATTGGTACAGGACGCAAGAAGTGCCATAGATTTATTCGCTGTTGAGAAGCAATCCGATGTGCCGATTATTGTTCTTTCGGACGGCAGCAAGATGTATGAAACTCTTGCGGCTTCTCTTAAATCTGCGGGTCTGAATGCACGTTCGGCTCGACCTTCAATGAAAAAACTGAAATCGGATAATGGCTTAGACTTGAAGGAAATTTTTGAGTACCGCGCACCGATTGGCCTCGCACTGATGGCACACGATGGGAAGACCGAGGAGCTTAATCTTTTTACGTATTTGTTCAAGCCCTTCGGCGAGGAGGTAAAAGAACGCTGGTTCTATTCTCCAAAGATTACTGGCGCCATTGCAGGAGTAATGCTGCTGTTGTTTGGTGTGATCTCCTATGGTGTAGTTGCCGTCGGCGCCAAAGCAATCCACGAGAGATTGAGTAACTTAGGCCCTGAGAGTGAGATTAATGAACTCGTTGAAAAACAAGAGCTCCGGAAGGAAATCGCGAGCCAGAGAGCAGATTTGCTGTCGCTATTGAGTGAAATTATGCAAAGTGGCCAAAGCAACACGAACTCCCGGAGCGGCCAGGGAAGACCGACTGCTCAGAGACCGAGTTCACCAGCGGGGCCATCGGGCCGAGGCGGGATACAGCTCGACAGTTTCCACTTTAGGAAAGGGCAGCGCGTGACTATATCAGGTCAGGTACAGAACAAAGAACAGTTGGAAAATTTCGAGGAGAGTCTGCAGAGCATCAGAGACATCAGGGATGTTTATCAGACGGCAAAGCCTAACACTGCAGCCACCGCTAGAAAAAATTCGGCAGGCAGCAGGCCCCCGACGATGGGACCAGGCACCCCCGGCGGCTCCGCAAAAAAAGGATTTACATTTACAATAACTTTTCATTATAAAAATTTTACAGGCAGCAAAAGCAGGTAGAGATTAAGACTATGTTAGAAAAATTAAGTCCCAAAGATATGCGTGCATTGAAGCTCGGCGCAGTTGGAATTGTGTCCATGATGGTTTTTCTATTTGTTTTAGATATGAACGAATACTGGACAAATAAAAAGAAATCATTCGATGTAATGAATTCTAAATTGGACAGATTAGATACTCTCGATTTGACTGAGGCAAAATATGCCGGGCTTATGACTATTATTCCTGTGTTTGAAATGCCGGTGGAAAAAGAACGACAGAAGTTTCTATTTCAGGATTCACTTAATGAGCAACTCAAAAAAGCTAACATAAACAGTCAGCCTTGGCAGGAAATAGGAGGCAAGCTCACGTTGTCAACCGGCCACGAAGTATTGCGTTTGAAAACCAGCGGAAAATGCAATATTACCCAGCTATTCGACCTGCTTGCAAATCTTAAAGAAAATCCCTATCTGTTAGGTGTTGATGAACTGACGATAAATCGCAATGCACAAAATCAACAGCAGGTTGATTTCGACATAACGGTATCAACTCCCGTAAAAAGTTCTAAGGATTTATTATGAAACTCGATTACATAAAAGAGAGGAAGGAATTAATCTCAGTTGTTCTATCCGGCATATCGGTACTATTTGCGATGCTGATATTTATGAGACTCGCATCTTATTTCAAACTCTCAGCCAGAGCCCGGGATATTAAAGGCATAGTACAGACAATCATAGCCAGAGACAACACCAGAGTCGATGAGCTAAACAAATATCTGAGCCCAACCAAAGAAATGGCAAAAAGCTTGAAAAAGAGCAACCTCTTTACGCCGCCCCAGGAGAAAAAGAATCCCGTGAACGAAGTACGATGCATACTCGGTGATGAAGCATTTATAAACAACAAATGGTACAAGTAAAGTGAAATGGTCCAGGATGCGAAAATTGTAGCTATCGAGCCTACACAGGTCACAATAGAATGGGACGGAAAGACAAAGGTCTTCCGGCCGCTCGATGCTCCGGGAGTTTCATCAGGACCAGGCGAAAGACCTCCATCCGGACCAGGAGGTACTCCACCTGCCAGATCGAGCACGAGCCCTATCCCGCCACTTGGTGTTCCAGGGCCTCAACCTGGGCCTGTTGAAGGGACTCCATCCGGATCGGGAAGCGTTCCACCTGATATTCCGAGCGTGATACCGATACCACCATCTTTGCAGGGACAACTTTCGGACCAGGTGCAAGAAAGAATAAAGAATGAAATGCAGAAAATGAGACTGGCGATTCAGGAACAAAATAGTGCAGAAAGAGAC
>JARRRJ010000417.1:0-3116 GCA_037380865.1 Sedimentisphaerales bacterium | reverse complement strand
GCACAGGCTCGGACTCATCGGTGACTATTGTGCTTATCAGTGCGCTAACTCGACAGGTCTGATTGGCGAGCCTGTTTGCCAGTATTCTCGGCGCCGGGTTCGGTTTCTTTTGAACATTCGACTCGTTCTTTGTTTTGGCATCTGCCTTCGCCTCCGCGATTTTTTTCGCGAGGTCCTTTGTTTTTTCGACTACCTGCTTTGCTGTAGTTGTGTTTTTATTCTCAGGCGGAATCACATTTCCTGACCTGTTGGGTGTGTTTTATCTGCATAGCCGGGTATGAACTGGCATCCGAGCCAGCAGAAAATATAGTCGATAAGGCTCTTTGCGAATGGAATGTCCCTGTTGGAGGTCATCCCTGAAGGCTCGAAGCGCGCGTGCCTGAATTTGTCGACCAGCGTGATGAGCGGCACACCGTACTGCAATGCCATCGAAGTGCATGTTCCTATTACATCCATGAGGCCACCGACGGTGCTGCCTTCCTTGGCCATGGTTATAAAAAGCTCACCAGGCTGACCGTCCTCATATAGCCCCACCGTCAGGTAACCCTCATGTCCAGTAACTGAAAATTTATGTGTAATGCTGTTCCTCGTGTCCGGCAGCCTTTTTCTGAAAGGCTTGGCCGGCGGCAGGTTTTCAGCCGCAGTTGATTTAGCTTTGTTTTTATTGTGGTCTTTCGTGGAAACAGGCTGAAGCCGCTTCGAGCCGTCCCTGTAAATTGCGACCGCCTTCAAGCCAAGCTTCCAGCCTTCCATATATGCGTTGCTAATCTCTTCGGACGTGCTTTCTTTGGGCATATTGATTGTCTTGCTTATCGCGCCTGAAATAAAAGGCTGAACCGCCGCCATCATTTTCAGATGCGCCAGATAATGGATGAATCGTTTTCCATTTCGAGGCTTGAACGCACAATCGAAAACCATAAGATGGTCGGGATTGAGCTTTTCGGCGCCTTCTATGGTCTCGTTCGTGTCTATATAGTCGCAAATATCTTTAATCTCGTCTGCGCTGTAACCGAGTTTTTCGAGCGCCATGGGAACAGTCTTGTTGACAAGCTTTAGCATACCACCGCCCGCGAGGAGCTTGTACTTAACCAGCGCAATATCAGGCTCGATACCGGTCGTATCGCAATCCATCATAAAACCAATCGTCCCCGTCGGCGCAAGCACAGTCATCTGGGCGTTTCTGAATCCCGTTTTCGAGCCCGCGTCAAACGCCTGGTCCCACGCGTCCTTGGCCGCGTTTCGCAAGTAGTCGGGACAATGAGCTTCAGGAATATCGCAAGCGTGCTGACGATGCATGTTTATTACCTTAAGCATCGCCTCGCGATTCTTCTCGAACTCATCGAACGGACCTTTCAGACCCGCTAATTCCGCACTCGTGCAGTAGGCTGTACCAGTCATAATAGCACTGACAGCACCCGCGATTGCCCGGGCCTGGTCGGAATCGTAGGAAAGTGCAAGGCTCATCATCATCGAGCCGAGATTTGCAAAACCCAGTCCCAGGGGTCTGAACAAGTGGCTGTTCAAAGTGATTGATTTATCGGGATAGCTTCCGTTATCGACCAGTATTTCCTGTGCTATGATGAAAATACGCACCGCTCTTTTGAACGCTTCGATGTTGAACGAGCCGTCTTCCTTTCGGAACTTCATAAGATTCAGCGAAGCCAGGTTGCATGCTGAATCGTCAATAAACATATACTCGCTGCAGGGATTCGACGCGTTAATCGGTCCCGAGTTCGGGCACGTGTGCCAGCGGTTTATTGTACTGTCGTACTGCAAACCCGGATCGCCGCAAATTCTCGTGCCTTCTGAAATCAGCTCCATCAGCTCGCGTGCGGAATGTTCGTCAACAGTCTGTCCCGTAGTTACCGAACGTGTGAACCACGTATCGTCTTTCTCCACTGCCTGCATAAATTCGTCTGTTAAACGCACGGAAAGATTCGAGTTCTGGAACATTACGCTGTTATACGCTTCACTGTTATGGTCCTCGTTGTAGCCTGCGTCTATCAAAGCCCATGCTTTTTTCTCCTCCTCTGTTTTAGCAGTAATGAATTCCTTTATGTCAGGATGGGTAACTTTGAGGGACTGCATCTTTGCTGCTCTGCGAGTTTTGCCGCCGGACTTTATTACAGCTGCTATCTGGTCGTAAACTCTCATAAAGCTCAGGGGACCGGAAGGTTTGCCTCCGCCCGAGAGCTTCTCTTTGCTGCTTCTCAGTGTTGATAAGTCGGTTCCCGTGCCGGAGCCATGCTTGAAGAGCATCGCTTCGCTTGTCGCCAGCCGCATTATATCTTCCATCGAGTCTTTCACAGACTGGATGAAGCACGCTGATGCCTGTGGATACTCGTAGCTGTTCTCGCACGCTTCCGCGTCCCTGCTCTTCGGGTCCCAGTGGTAATTATGTTTGCTTCCCTTTATTCCGTAAACGTCCCAGAGACCGACATTGAACCATACAGGCGAGTTGAACGAGCCGAACTGGTTCACGCAGAGCCATGTCAATTCGTTATAGAATACTTCAGCATCTTCGTCTGAAGCGAAATAGCCGTCTCTTTTTCCTCTTTCAGCTATCGACTTGCAGACCCGATGGACGAGCTGTTTTACAGAATGCTCTCGCTGGCCTGATTCGATATCGCCGTAAAAGTACTTGCTCGCGACCACTTTAGCCGCTAACTGGCTCCAGCAGGAGGGAACCTCGATATTGTTCTGTTCGAAAATGGTTTGGCCGTTATCGCCGTTGATTTTCGCCGAACGAGTCTCCCAATCGAGCTGCTCGAACGGATGTACACCAGGTGTTGAAAAGTAATGTTCTATGTTCATACCTTCCGATCCAGTAGTTTTTACAGATACCCTGGGTAATTGCTCTTTCGCTTCAAAGGGATTTTCGGGATCAAATTTATAAGACATCTATGCGCCTCCATGCGTTTTAAGTTCTAACTTCAAAACTCTAAATTCTAAACGATTCCTGAACATGGAATTCAATAAAAAACGAAATTCCGGGACTCACGAGTTCAGGATTCAGTTAAAGTCATTTAGTACCTCCCGCGCAGCGGGCACTACAACATATAGAAATATACTTGGAAATTAAACCAAATGTTGTGGTTAAACACATTCAATCTGTA
>JARRRJ010000416.1:0-3119 GCA_037380865.1 Sedimentisphaerales bacterium | reverse complement strand
GATGACAGCGAAAAATATGCGGGACGAGTACGGCAACCGCCCATTCAAAATGTCACGCGAGCATCCGGGAGCAGCGGATTTCGACCATATTATCCCGGAATATTTTCAGAGTCTGGACAAAAAGATGCAGTATCTTTCAGATGCAGGCTTTGTCCCTTTGCTTGAGACTGTAAGACGCGATAACTGTCCCGCATGGAAAGCTTACTTCGACTTTAACGAATCCTACTCGCGATTCGTACAATATCTCATTTCTCGGTACGGAGCATATAACATAATCTTCAGCGGGATTCATCTCGACTGGATACCTAAGGAATACAGCCTGACCGCGGACGAATTCAACGAGGCGCTGACGTATCATTTGAAAAAGTACGGCCCGCTTCCGTTTGGCCAGCCGCACACGACACTCATTAGCGATTCTACTTTTCTTGAATTTGGTCACGGGCAGGATTGTCCATGGCTTACAATGCATAGCGTAGGAAACAAGCCTCGTGATCACGGCGTATATCAGCCTCTCGAAACCCTGTTCAAGCTTGATCCTCCTTATCCCGCGATAAATTTCGAGCCTCATTACACCGGCTGGAACCATGAAATAAACAGGCCCAACCGAGAGCAGCCACCGGCTGATTCGCCGCGTGATAATTATTTCTCCCGCGCGCAGATGTATGGCTCAGTCCTTTCTGGGGGCCTTTCGGGACATGTGCATGGTACCGGCGCGTACGACATTACTACAACAGGAGAGCCTGACGGCCCACGGCCTCATATCTGGGATGCGCTCAAATACGAATCGGCGAATTACATGCAATATTTGAGTGCATTTGTTTTATCAGAAGGTGACAAGTACCAGAAACTACAGCTTGCGTCTGGTGACATTAATCCTCAAAAAGCTCCGGGCAGTCCACCAAGAGGTCTGGACGGCTGGTCGTACATGATGCGTACGGCAGAAAAAGATTTCGCTCTTTTGTATTTTGAGAACCAGGCACTCAAGCCAACTCTTAACGAATTCAAACCCAATACTTCATATAATTTCCAGTGGTATGATACACTCAACGGGAAATGGTATGATACTATTACGATTAGGACGGATGAAAAAGGTATTGTTACAGTGCCTGATTTTCCCGATGGTCAAAATCCATCATCCAGAGACTGGGCGGCTAAGATTCTTGAGAGCCGGTAACAATGAAACGTTCCGACATTAACAATTATATCCGCCAGGCGAAAGAACTTCTCGCGCAAGCGGGATTCAACCTGCCGCCTTTTGCATTTTGGAGCTCGCAAGACTGGAAAAACAAAGGTTCAGAAGCTGATGAAATACGCGAGAATGCTTTAGGCTGGGACATTACAGATTTCGGAAATGGTCAGTTTGAAACCTGCGGCCTGCTTCTGTTTACTGTTCGAAACGGTAATTATCAAAATCCTTCGCGTTATCCAAAGAAATACGCGGAGAAAATAATGATAGTAAAACCAGGACAAGTGACACCGATGCACTTTCACTGGAAAAAACGCGAAGACATTATCCATCGTTCAGGTGGAAATCTGGTTCTCGAATTATACGAGTCTTCGGAAGATGAGAAGCTCTCGGATGAATCATTCGAAGTTTCGATTGACGGGGTAAAAATGGAGTGTCACGCCGGACAGCGCATTATATTGACTCCGGGAGAAAGCATTTGTCTTGAACCTTATATGTATCACACTTTTTATGGTGAAAAAGGAAAAAGAGCTGTCATCGTAGGAGAAGTTTCAGATGTGAATGACGATGCAAATGACAATCGCTTTTTGAAGCCTCTCGGCCGCTTCCCGACAATAGAAGAAGACGAAGAACCTATTCACCTGCTTTGCACAGAATATCCAGGAGCCTGAAATTGTTACCCAATAATCTACTATTTCTGAAATAAACTGTTGATTGCTGCGACTATCCTTATTAGTATCGCATTTAGTGCGCGAAATGCCCAAAAGGATGGCTCATATAGGAATGCTCGATATGCAGTTTCTTCTGTTGTTTTTCAAATCGATGTTATTTATATACCTGGCAGTTTGGGTGATATTGCTCGTATTATGCTTCCGAAAGAAGGAGTTCTGGCCTGTTACAGGCGATTCAAGGACTACGAAATATTTCTGGCTCGCGACATTCGTTTTCATGAATCCGGTTCTTACGGTCCTCTACTTTTTCTTCGGTCAAATCAGGTCTCCACGCGCCAAAGCGAATGGGTACGCGTTTGCAACTGTCCTGGCATTTGTTATTGTCGGATTTTATTTTAATTTTCCGGGAATAACACATTTGTGGCTGCAGCCGTTTTTGGGGCGCAGCACAAAAAGCTCACATTTTAATGCCAGTCTCGCCGCGATTAAATCAGCCGACAATACAAACACATCGAGTACAGTTTATGCAAGCAGCAACTCCAGGCTGGCCTGTCGAAGTGTTGCTGTTTTTTGTGAAGATAACAATGTTCTGATGTACCGCGTCGGCAATTATCTAAAAGAGTTCATAAAAGAAATTTCAAATGTAGAAACTGTAGAGTACTACAACCTAGATTCTCCGCCGCTGCCTATTCCATCGCCGGATATTTTTATCCGTCTGAATTCGGGCGATTTTAAGGAAAATTTCCTGCCTTACGTCCTAAAGTTACAGGCTGATATTCATGCTTCTATCAGTAATCATGCAATGTCAGGCGCAGTCGGTTACTATTATAATCGAACGCCGCCAATTATCAATTATAGCATCGATTTAAATTTAACACACAAAAGCGAAACGATAGGGTATGAGTCCAGAAAATATGACTTGGCCGCTAAGGATATTGCAAAGCAAATCAAAAATGAATTGGAAAAGAATCTTAAAAAATGGCAAGAAAAACATGGTCTTCTTCCTGATATTCCTGAAGACTTCTATGGTAAGTATAAAAACAATGTACTTCCGGAACCTTTCGATACTTTTGAGCTTACAAAGTTATATGCATACAGCGGACTTATAAAACATAACGAGACTTTCTGGCGAATGGATGTCGCTGAAGATGTTGTAGAACAACTAATACAATTGCTGGAGCAAATGGAAGAACTGGGCTGGAAGAAAATAAGCGGCGATTTGGACGAACGTTTTCTTGACATGAGACTTGAAAAAGAAAACC
>JARRRJ010000415.1:0-5854 GCA_037380865.1 Sedimentisphaerales bacterium | reverse complement strand
GCCTGGCAGAACGTTGCTTATAATCAGCCGCCGCATGTGGGCTTTTATCTTGGCGAAGGCATGGAACCGGCTCCTGAGCCGAATATAAGCCTGGCCCACGTCGATCCTAACGATGGAATAAAGCTTATCGAAGTATCGATGGAACTTTCCAATGCTCCTTATGTATGGTTTAGCCCGGCCACTGGAGAGACAACACCAAGACCTGATTCTCGATTTGAATGTTTGATATATCCGAGTGATTCATGGTTTGGCTTCTGGAACGATGAAGGCGGAGTCTTTTCATATGCCGGTGCAGGGGACGAAGCATTTCTGAATCCTGTCTATTATGAAAACACGGAAAATAATTCTAACCTCGGATTGCTTATAGGAAATTATGAAGTTGAATCATCGCCGGTATTCTGTATTAAAAGCTATCAATCGAATGTCGTGTGCTTCATTCAGATACTAACGTGGGACGAAAATAATGGATTGATTCGTTTTCGCTGGAGAATTGCATCACAGGAAGAAAGAACCATGTTCAAGTAGACTGATAACATCAGGAAAACCATAAGACACCTTTTCGTCAGACGCATCGTCTTACTTATTATTAGAAAATACGATTGACTAACGTAGTTTTTTCAGAGTAATATAGTTCTTCGGGAAGAGATTGTGATAATCCTTATTTCCCGCGAAGACGAAGATTGTTACTTCATTAAGAACGTACGTTTAAATTTTTACTACGGACATGATGTGGATGACGGAAACATAACATCACTAAATCATGAAGTCAGTTACGACCAGAAAGCATGGTTAAAGGCAATTGTGATTGCTCTGACAATTATGGGAGTCTGCCTTTTAGTTGCATCACGAACGACTTTGTGGGATCGTGATGAGCCTCGTTTCGCACGCTCTGCTGTCGAGATGATAGATTCTGGAAAGTACCTTATCCCCACATTTAACGGCGAGCTTTGGGCTGATAAACCGGTTCTGACTTACTGGGCTCAGGCTCTGGCAATAAACATCTTCGGTTCCAACGCGTTTGCATGCCGATTTTTCAGCGCCATCGGGGCGGCGATAACATGTTTTTTCGTTTTCGTTATAGGCAAACATCTGTTCGATACCAAGACAGCATTATTGGCAATGTGTATTCTGGCCACGTCTGTTATGATGCTCGCAATCGGGACGCTTGCTACTGCTGACGCAATTACGATACCTTTCACCATCGGCGCTATGACGCTTTTTATTTACGGCGCAAGTTCGGGTATGCGCACTTACCAGGTAATCCTAATTGGTTTGGCGCTGGGTCTTGGTATATTGGCAAAAGGACCAATCGGATTAATGCCTTTGCCTGTCATCGCAGTTTATTTGCTGCTGAACAGGAAGAACCTGGATATCCGGAAATATATTTTGCAGGTTACGGCTGCTCTGGCAATAGGATTTGGAGTGTTTGCGATATGGGCAATCCCTGTAAACATGGCCACAGGCGGTGAATTCCTTCGAGTATTTGTCGGGCATCATGTTATCGACAGGGCGCTTACACCTTTCGAGCATCACGGCGGAAACATGCTGCTTTACCTTTTCTATTATATCCCGATTGTCATAGCAGGTTTTTTCCCATGGACGATGTTTCTGCCGGGCGCAATTTCCGCTCTCTGGGCGGGCAGACTGGTCGGTCCGGCAGGACGCGCTTTGCTCCTAGCCTGGATAATACCAATCCTTATTATAATGTCTCTCGCCGCGACAAAATTACCTCACTATATATTGTTTATATGGCCTGCGTTGTCACTGGCGTCCGCCGCAATAATCCGTGCCGCACAACAAGGGAAACTCGCTCAGGCTGATATAGTCTGGCTTCGGCGTGGAAACTGGTTCTTTGTGCCTATTGGTTTTGGAATGTCATCTGCGCTTATAATAGGTCCGTGGTTTGTTCACATACCAGGCTTGAAACTGGCAGGTCTCGCTGCAGGAATGGTTCTGCTGATCATATCTTTCTGGGCCTGCGTTCTCCAGTTCAGAAGCAAATTTACCACCAGCGCCATAGTCATACTGTCAGGCATTGTTGTCTTTGAAATCCTTTTGGGGACCACTGTACTTCCAACTCTCGAATACATAAAGATACCTCCTTCTATCGCAAAAGACATTAACGCGAAAACTGCTTCTGACGTGCCTGTTGCCTCGTACAAATTCAACGAGCCTACTCTCAATTTCTATATCGGGAGAAAAATTGAACAGCTCGGCAGTGAAGAATCTGTCGTGAGCTGGATTCAAGCCCATAAGCTATCAGTCCTGATTATTCCATCCGACAATCTTGTGAATATCGTTCAGCACAATAAGGATATGAAGATAAATGAAATTTCATCGAAAGATGGATACAACTATTCAAAAGGCAAGAAGGTGAAAGTAGTTGCAGTGCTTTGCAGCGAAGAAAGTAATTAATGAAAAAGCTTATTTCCAGACTGAAATCGAACCGGTTCGATTCGATAGTTTTCATTTCTGCTCTTGTATTGCTGATCGCGGCTTTGTTCAGTTTCTTATTTATAGATAAGGAGATCAGTCGCTGGGTATCGTCAAGAAGCGCAGATCTTGACAATTTCGAAGGTTCTGATTTGCTCAAAAGCCTTGGTAAAGTATATGTCCCTCTCTGGCTGCTCTTTTTGTGGGGTTATGCAAAGAAGAATCTACAGCTGATTCTGGCCGCTTCGCTATCGGTATTGATGGCTCTGGCAATTACAGGCCCCTTGAAGCTTGTAACAAAAAGAGAAAGGCCGCGTGAGATATACATGCAGCCGACTTTTACACCACAAGGCCAAAGAATCGTAAGCAACTCCGACAATGAGTCGTTTCCTTCGTCTGACACAGCTATGGTATTCGCGCATGCCGTTGTCGTCACACCATTACTATCTGGATTAAGCCTGCCTGTTCTTTATGTTCTCGCGGCCGCAGTCGGGATTTTGAGAATATTAGCTATGGCGCACTATCCGTGGAGACCTGCTGTAACTATCGCATTTTTCGTTATTCCTCTTTTGACTTTTTTTGCAGGAGGTAAATACAGCCTGCTTGTGTTCTTTGGCGCCAGCGCTGTGCTTGCAGGATTTCTTTATTTTATTAATAAGGTTTCGCTACTCCTGCAACAGAAGAAATTACTAACTGGAAACAGCAGCAAGTGAGATAATTTTTGCTCGCGAAGGATTAATTTTCTGAAGAGTGCATAAGAGCCTTGCAGGCACAAATAGCCTGCAAAAGGCCGCATTTAATAGCTGAAATTTTCCCTATTTCTACGCTTGTCAATTTCCTGTCCCGCGAGCGGTATACTAACATGAATCCCTGCACAGAGCCGGCCGAACCAAGCGGGATAGTTACTGCTGATATCGAATTTATACTTGTCAGATTTCCCTGCAAACCCATCGCGAACATGTCGTCAATGTTGCAAATCTTGTTCGACATGCAGATATTTGCGGTTAGTTCGGAACTAAAACAGTCTTCGATATGCGTCTTGTCGGGCGTATCCGTCAGGCATTCAGCAAAACCATACGTTTCGAATAACTCCCCCTGTCGCAGAAAGAAAGTTATGTTCGCGTTAGCTGTTTCTTCTTTTATGATAGCCGCCGCTGTTGATAAAAGACTATTCAGATCCGTTATTCCCAGCATCGATTCGTAAAAATTAGCTCTGAAGTCGATGGTTTTGAGTCTTTCAATGAAATCCCTCTGCGATGAGATGATGTTATTACAGAGTATGTCAATCTGTTTAGCCTGTTTCTTGCGTTCCCTGTTCAGATTTTTCAGCAGAGCCTTAAGTCTTTGATTTCGATTTTTACTATTCACAATTTCCCGCTCTATAATAAGTCCGTCATAATTTCAACTACCTGCGGCAGCACGTGCAACATGGTCTTAAATCCTTGCTGCATGCTCTAATTCGGCTCGACCAAAACGAGGCTTTATAAGGATGCCGATATTTGAAGAATTTGTTTGACGTGGCCCTATAAACGTCTTGTTATCAGTCTTGAAGCGAAAGAGACTCCGCGCCGAATCATGGCAAATCGCATAAAAGAATGCCGCAAAGGATTTGTTTTCGGACTTATTGTTTTCAGCTTTGTTCTGCGTTCTGCAAGCATCACAGAACATATGCATGGGGAAACTTCTTAGCTTCTGGCCGGCTTTTTATAAATAATAACCTTTTTCATCGAGCTGAAAAATGCCTTGAGCGGTTTTTCCATAATAGCAAGCGAAGGATCTTCGAACTCCGTCTCTCCGCACGTTATGTTCCACAAATCGAGGAGTGTTATTGTTTTTGAATTCAAGCGTACACCGCCGACTCTGCCGCGTTTGCACTCCAGCAAGCCATGCTTGTTAAGCATCTGTATGACTTTCTGCAGGTATCCGACAGAGAAGCCAAGCGACTTTGCGATTTCGCCTGCCTGGATATAGCTGTTTGTGTTTTTTTCTTTAAGAAAGTTAACGGCCGCTATGGCCATTCCGAAATCCTGATTCATTTTCAATGCCATTTTCTTTTTTTCCTAATGAAAGCAGAGTAATAACTAACCAGTTAATATAATTTATTCACTGTAACAAATGATAATATTCCCGCCCCAAAAGCAGGTCTTTGTAGCCAGACAAAACAGATCATAAGTTACTACAACCAATTTCTCGTTATTTGTACTATACAAAACACTAAAACGCAAGAACTTTTTGGCCCAAAATAAATTTTTACAGAAATTTTGTTCCAATATTCCGTCAGAGATCTATTTATGCGTCTTTGTTCCGATGAGCACAGAGGCAAGAATTCTTCTGCATGTGCAATGATTACCCAAATGACACAAAGCAAGTTGTGATATCGGAATTTGCCGTGAAAAATAATAATTTCCAAGCTCCCCGTACCCGAGCGTGATATGAGGTGAAAAGCTTTCAAAACTCGACTTTTCAGCATAATTCTGAATCCACAATAAGGTCGATTCGCTTACTGGTTCTTCCGAAAGCAGCATGTAAGGTTTGACATCATAAGTGAAAAACCGTCTCATGCCCATCATGACTTCTTCGTGGAGTGATTGAAGAATTTTCGTTTTTTCAATCAGTGCAACAGTCACCTTTTCTCCTGCTGAGCTTGTTTCACAAAACAATCCACCAAAACTCAGCAACGTCAATGGATATTTTACAGCCATTTCAATAAGAAATTTTTCAGTGTCTGAAATGGCGTTTTTGTCAATACAGCCCATCGCCAGGGAAACATGAGGCAGACAATTCTTTCTGTCCAATACGATTCCTCCGGGCTCTTGTTTCAATAACTCCCTGTTTGTCCGAATGGCTTCGTCCATGACTTTCTGTGTCGGAAGCAACACGATATCAACAGCAATTCGCTCCATGTATTTTGTTGTTGGTTTTATTTACTTCGGGATAAAATTTTAACGATAGTTATCCAGGTACTCAAACACGTTGAGAATCTTTTCGAGAGCATCATATGGAGATGTGCCCACATCAACTGTCAGTTCATCGTTTCTATTTGATTCTGCGCTGACATGACCATCTGCAAAGAGAACATTGCTGCTTTTCTGATTGTGACTCGTTCGAGTCTTCACCTGAAACGCGGCTAAAGAAGAGTGTGCAAGAAACTGAACATCCGTTACGAGCGCCGAGATTTTTTTCCCTTCGCTGTTTCGCCCAAGGTCACTGAGCCTGATATGAAACTCAGTGGGCTTGCCTGTCAGCAGGTCAACTGAAGCATGACGATAATAATAATCGCACTGAGCCTGCGCGTTTCCCACACGTCCCAATTGCTCTTCAGCTTCCGAAGGCTGATCGGCACCGGGACAGAATAGCACTTTAGGCTGATCGGAAAGATAGTGGTCCAGCATTAAACCCAAACCTACAGGGTCGCCGTTTT
>JARRRJ010000414.1:0-4710 GCA_037380865.1 Sedimentisphaerales bacterium | reverse complement strand
TTTAGACCCGACCCTGGGCATGATAAGGTAAGTCCCGTCGATAACCTGGTAGATGCGCCAGAGCTGGTCAGGTTCGCCTGTGAAGGCCGGGAGCGCAACCAATTCAGCGTTATCTGTCATGGCTAATGTGCGGTCCGTGCCTGCTCCAGTGATCTTGAAATAAGGCGAGCCGAGATAGCCGCCGGCGTTCTCGAGGGGCGTAATCGTCCACTTCTGATGCACCTGGAGCATGTAATCGCCCAGGCGAAGGTCGAGATTGCCTTCCGGCCAATTCTTAGATACATCATTGACATCCTGATCTGGAATCGGGCTTGTGCTTCCACCGCCGCGTCCGCCGAACATTCCGAAGCCGCCGCCATTCCCATGCCGCCGCGTCTGCCGCCGCCAAGCGGCACGCCATCCACGGCCAGCTCCAGCGCATAGCCGCTGCGTTCGGACTCAATCTCAAATGTGCCTCCCTTGAAGACGTCGCCTGCAACAGGCCAGCCGTCTTTCCAGAGTAATGTACGAACGTCCAGGACGCTGCGACCGCCTCGATCCATATCTGCCTCGTAATGGCAGGAGAATTTTTGCACGTCGTCGCCCAAATCAATCAGTCCGAAGTGCCCGGGTCCAACCAAGCGATTGTTGGCTGCAACGACGAGTTTGCCGCCGCCTCTGAGCATGTCTTGTCCATTATTATCAAGGAATGGGCCAGTCGGTTTTCTGGAGCGTCCCACGCGAATATTGTATGTGGAGGTTACGCCGTTGCAGCACGTACCGTGATCGCCAAAAAGGTAGTACCAGCCATCGCGATAAATCATGGTAGTAGCTTCACAATCGATAGCGATATTCAAGGCTTCGTTGCCTTCCACACGCTCGCCTGTTCTGGGATCGAGCTCGACAATCCGGATGAAACCAAAGAAGGTTCCATAAGTACACCATAGCCTCCCATCGGGACCGAGACATAGTCCCGGGTCGATGGCGTCACAATCCTCGATGCCGTTACTTGAAGCGACTTCGACGGGCTCTGAATACTCGAAATCCGGGGAATTCGGATCGAGTGTATTGTTCCACATAGTGAGAATTCTGCCGTTATGTCCGCCGCCCAAACCACCTCCAGTGGCTCCGTAAGCTACGAGGTAGCGGTCGCCGATCTTGATGGCGTCAGGCGCCGCTCCACCGCCGGGACGAACACCGCCGCGGTGCCATGTCCAGCCATCGTCGGAGACCAGGCCTCCGCTGCCAGTGCCGAACGTGTAATACTTACCGTCACACTCCATGATAGTTGAGGGATCGTGGATGTAGGGTTCACCTTCCAGAGCAAATGCGGGACAGGACAGCCAGAGAGAGAGCAGGCTAAAAACTACTATCGTAAGTAAACGAGTTTTCATAAAACCTCCAAAAATGAAAGATAATTACCAAAAATAATACATCTTACTAAACCGGCCGCGACGCCGTAACAGCGAAATAGCAGGCAGTCCGGGAACTGCGGCCCGGGAGCCTGCTAGGATTTATTCATCAGCGTTTTCAAGGCTCATCGTGAGGTCCTTGATGGGTTCACCATTCTCATCGATAAAGCGGACACAGAAATCGCTCGCGAACGTCCTTCATTTCGAGAGGGCTATCCACAACCGTATAGACAAAGAAAGTGACACCATAAATCGGCTTGTTCATGCCATAGGCGAAGCGGAAGAGCTTGACGTTCCATAAATTGGAGTCCAGGGCATGCCATGTGAGTTCTTCATTGTTAACGGTCACCTTATCGCCGTCTTTCGGAGTCACCTCAAACTGATTGGGGAAATATTCAGTATTGAAGGCATCACGAACGTAGGTTTCGGTAAAACCGGTGTTCGTGCGGAGCCCATTACTGATTGGTTCGAGAAGCATCCATCGCTGTAGGAAGCCATTTGCGTCGGGTGTCTTGGGGGTCGCGTTCGCGGGAGTGAAGTAAGGCGCGACGGTGCGAGGTTTATCGTCAACAGGTGTTACATTGCGACCCCATCCTCCACGCCCGCCGCGAGCGCCACCACGCGCTGCAGCGTAAACTACACCACCAGGCGATGTAGAACAGAGTTGAAGCACCAGTACAGCAAGAACTGTCAATGCCGGCATCATGATATTACGGAGTTTGTTCATAATAATCCTTTCAAAAGATTTCCTGGATGCATACAGTGAACATGAACGAAATTTCTTTTGTTGGACCAATATACACGGTTCGCGGCGCGTTGTCAAGTGCCCTGATCAACACCTTGGTCAGCAATCCCCGGGTTCCTGCAGTTAAGATAAGTTTCAGAGGGAGCGAACCTGTGCTCTATGGGGCTTCATGCAAGAATGAGAATCGCTTCAAGAGAAATGTCTGAGTCAGTGTACTATTTTGAATCCTCGTTCTGCTAAGGATGCCCGAGGTTGGATTTATATTCTTCCGTTCTGTGCCGGACTATTTCGCCCTCAATCATGTAAATAACGTCCTCTGCTATATTTGTCGCATGATCTGCAATTCTTTCCAGGTGACGCGAGACAGAAAGCAAATGTATCAGTGACTCAGTCTGGTCGGGATTGGTATGAATCATGTTCTGGACCAATATATAAACCTGGCGATTCATTGCGTCGATTTCGTCGTCGTAAGCGCACACGCTGCGCGCGGTCTCGGCGCTTAGATTTACGAGCGCATCAAGGCTGAGCTTGAGCATCTTCTGCGCCTTTGCTGCCATGCTCACAAAGTTAAACGAGCCGTAAACGGGAGGCTGAGTACACAGGAACGCCGCACGCTCTGCTATGTTGACCGCCAAATCACCTACACGCTCGAGGTCGTTATTGATTTTAAGCACCGCGATAATGAATCTCAGATCGATTGCGACGGGCTGATAAAGAGCCAGTGTCTTCAGGCAGCTTTCCTCAACTTCGACTTCCTTATGATCTATTTCGATGTCTTTTTCAATCACATTCTTTGCGCGTATTTCATCCCGCTTCTCGATTGCCAGAGTTGCATCGCGAACACTGTGCTCGACCATGGCTCCGAGGGTTAGTATTTCTGTTTTTAAGCTCTCAATTTCCCTTCGCAAATGAACAGGCATATCAATCTTCCTTTCAACTTTCTTTATCCGAATCTCCCTGTAATGTAAGCTTCAGTTTGTTTCTTGCCGGGATTGCTGAAAATCTTCGACGTAAGGTCGTATTCTATCAGCTCGCCGAGACAGAAAAAGGCAGCTCTTTCACTCACGCGTGCCGCCTGCTGCATGTTATGTGTTACAATTACTATCGTGTAGTCATTTTTAAGTGTATCTATCAAATCTTCAATTTTGCTTGTCGCAATAGGATCGAGCGCCGAGCAGGGTTCGTCCATCAATAACACGCTTGGCCTGGTCGACAAAGCTCTTGCGATACACAATCGCTGCTGCTGGCCTCCTGAAAGTGCCAGCGCGGATTTTTTCAAGTCATCTTTAACTTCATCCCACAACGCTGCGGATTTGAGGCTTTCTTCGACAATTTGCTGCAGACTGCTTCGTTTCTTTATTCCCTGTAACCTCGGGCCGTATGCGATGTTGTCAAAAATGCTTTTCGGAAAAGGATTTGGCTTCTGGAAAACCATTCCGACCTGCTGTCGAAGATTAACCAGGTTAATCTGCTTCGTGTAAATGTCCTGGTTGTTGACAAACATTTTTCCTTCAACGCGAATATTTGGAATGAGGTCGTTGATTCGGTTTATGCTTCGGAGGAAAGTGCTTTTGCCGCAGCCGCTCGGTCCGATTATCGCTGTGACCATACGCGGATAGATTTCCATCGAAATGTCTTTCACGCCCGCTTTAGAGCCGTAATAAAAACTGAAATTCTCGGCTCTTATGACCGAAAGACTTTTTTGCGATAAAATTTTTTCGTATGGTTTCTCCGGCTCTATTTTTTCCATTTCAATCTTCTCTGACTCATAACTATTATAGCTGTCTTTGGCTGACTTGACCACCGATATTACCATATCGTTGTTATTATTTGCTTTCATTGTAATTTCCATATCTTATAACTTCAAGCCGTTACTGTCCTTTAAGTTTCTTGAACACTTTCCATCTCAGGGTAATTGCCAGTGCATTCAGGCACAATATCAACAGGATAAGTGTAACGACCATACCGAATTGGTTATGCGGGACCTCTGCTGCCAACTTATCCGAGACAGCCATGTCCCAGCTTCCGTAGGAAAGCGTTCGGGTTGTTTGAAAAATTGAGTGAGGGACAGGTCCGATTGCTATACCTGCAGTAAATAATATCGGTGCCGTCTCACCCGCGACTCTGCTTAAGCTCAATATAACGCCAGTCAGAATTCCCGGCAGTGCGGCCGGTAATATGACTTTAATAAAAGTCCTGAACTTGCTTGCTCCCAATGCAAGGGAAGCTTCCTTGTACGTTCGTGGTACTGTGCGAATAGCTTCTTCGCTTGCGCGAATCATTACAGGTAACGTCAGCACAGCTAAGGTAAGTGAGCCTGCAAGAATACACGGTTTCGAGGGACCGCCAAACAATGGAATAAAAAACAACACAAAGAAAGCCAGGCCGAACAGGCCAAAAACGATACTTGGTACTCCTGCCAGAGTATTAATACACATTCGAATAATTCTTATCACAGGACCTTCCTTTGTGCACTCTGTAAGATATGCCGCGCTTATGACTCCGAACGGGATAACAAAAATCATGCTCAAAAGAGTGAGGAATAGCGTTCCTAAAATCTCAGGTCCGATTCCT
>JARRRJ010000413.1:0-5042 GCA_037380865.1 Sedimentisphaerales bacterium | reverse complement strand
CTCCTGCGGATCCCAGCGCCCAGTTTTCCACCGCAAGCGCATTGGAAACTAGCACAAAAGCCATAACGCAGAACACAAGAATCAGAGGATACATCTTTCTCATAGCCATTTCTCCTTTCGCTTTACTTTAAATGTTTATAATTGAATCCCTCGAATGAAGAACACTGGTTCAGCGCTAAATGAAGATAATGCAACCGAACCATGCGCATTCCTGGGATTGTGAAAATATTAGTCTGATACATTCATTACTGGTGCTTGTAACCGGTTGTATTTTTGATATTTTCTTATCTGGATTACCACAATAAATAGGATGCACAAGATACCAGCAACAATCCAATAGTAGGGCTGACAAAGTATTGCTATGAGTGAACCGAGGCCCAGGATGATAATTTCAGGAAAAGTCATGCGCCTTAAGAAATATCTTTGCATGGCATATGAGACTCCGGAGACACCGATTAGACCGAAAACCGAAGCCTTTAGGTATTGAATCCAATTGCCTTCCATTAGATATCCTGGATTCATCATAAATGCGAAGGCTACACAAAATCCGGGTAAGCTGAAAACAAATGCCTGCCAGGCAGTTTTTAACCAGTTAGCCCGTGCGATCCCTGCTGCAACAACTGCAACCACTGCGATAGGTGGAGTAGAGCCTGATTTTATGGCGAAGAAAAATAGGAAGAAGTGTGATGCAAGTTCTGAAAAACCAACCCTTACGAGGGCAGGAGCTACGAATATTCCTGAAAGAAGATAAGCAATTGGCGTTGGAAGTCCCATCCCTAATATAATGGCGATTACCATGGCCATGGCTAATATTAATATTTGACTTCCTCCAGCTGTATCTACGATTATCTCTGATAATCGATGCCCTAATCCTGTTATGGTGAAAGCTTGCTGGACAACTCCTATTACAGCGATCAATGCCGTCAACTCTGCGCACATTTTCGTGCCGTTTGCAAAGAGGGCATAAATTCTTTTCAATTCAAGCCTTGTTTTTCTTTGGAGCTGGTTCAAAGCAACCGTGACCAGCACGGTCATAAGGCCTGCATACGTGGGACTCAATCGCATGATTATCAGCAGATAAAAAAGTAAAACGATCGGGATGATATAATGAATTCCCTTAAAAAAGATTTTTCTTGCCTTCTCTGTTTGTCTTAGCCCCCGCATCCCCAGCTTGACCGATTCCGTATCTATTACAATAAAAACACACACATAATATAGCAAGGCGGGTAAAATCGCAGCTAAGGCAATTCGTGAGTATGGTATTCCAGTTATCTCGGCCATTAAAAATGCGCCAGCTCCCATAATAGGAGGTAGCAGTTGAGCGCCTTCCGAGGATACGACTTCAATGGCGCCGGCTGTGTGAGACTTAAAGCCGGCCTTTTTCATTAAAGGAATCGTAATCGACCCTGTTGTGACAACATTTCCAATGGAGCTTCCGATCACAGAGCCCAGAAGACCGCTACCAACTACTGCGCTTTTTGCGGGACCACCCCTGGTCCACCCTACTAGTGCGTTTGTCAATTTCAGAAAATAATCAGATGCACCTGTTTCCTGGAGGGCAGCGCTGAAGAGCATAAACATGAAAATATATGTGGCCGCAACGGATATACCAAGGCCGAAAACTCCTTCGTGTGAAAATGCTGTCAAATATATGAATCTCTTATATCCCATGCCTGCGTGAGAGAGAGGGCCCGGCATGTAGTTTCCGAAAAAAGTGTAAACAATGGCGCAAAGTGCGATAATAAACAATGGCAGGCTTATTCTTCGGACCGCCTCAAGTACAATCAGGACAATGAGCGTCCCTGCAAATAACTGTACTGAAGAAAGATAAGTTGCTCCTATGGCATTGAGAATTCGTTCCCAAAACAAAACCACGTATCCCAAGGAGAATACCGTGGCTGCGATTAAACAGCAATGATACTGCCTTTTTAATGAAAGGATGATTAACCGAATTTTTATCCATTGTCATCCCCTCTTGGCCGAGTGGTTGACTGCGTGCTTTCGCGAATGAGATTCTTCTGAGCACAATTGGCTCTGAAAGTTCATTTTGCCACGATGAACTGCGAAGTACTGTTATCCTTGCATCGTGTACACTAGGCCAGTAGATTTAGATTGCTGAGAATATTGCAGGATATAATCTGAGAAGATCAGCGGCGCTCTACCCTTCTTCGCTCCACTATCCTAACAATGAACTTGGACCGCAACGATAGATCGATTTTGGATAAAATTAGACTTACTTGAGCCTATATACACTTACAGTATACCCTGTCAAGATAAATTTAATAGTGTTTACCCTTTCATTATAATGATTTTTTGTATAGCTTAATTCAATGTTTTTTATATATTGCCCAAATTTTGTCCTTGACAAATTTTGTCGTTTAATTAAAATCAAATATACTATGAGTAAACATGACGATATAGGCAAAGAATTGCACGCAGAAATTGCCTCCAGAATCAAATCGCTTAGAAAATCAATGGGCTTGAACCTGGAGCGAATGGCTGGAAAAACGGGATACACAAAAAGCTACCTTTCGCATATCGAAAATCTTCAGCGAGAACCGCCCATCTCAACATTAGCTAAAATAGCACATGCTTTGGATGTGGACGTTGCCTTTCTTATTACTGGGGAACGCCGGAAAGCGAAAGCAGAAAAATTTACCATTGTCAAACCTTATGAAAGAAAATTTGCTATGCGTTCAAGTGGAAAAGGTGGATATAAATATTGGTCCGTTACACACAAAAAAGAGAACCGTCTAATGGACGGATATATCTTTACGGCTGAATTTGAATTCCCGGATGAGCCCGCAAATCATGAAGGGCAAGAACTGGCTCTTATGTTGGAGGGAACAAAAGAAATGATATATGACGGGAAAAAATACATCGTTGAGAAGGGAGATTGTCTATATTATGATTCAGACCGGCCCCATTGCTCCAGAAGCATCGGCGAGAAACCAGCGGAGTTTTTGTTGGTTTTCTGTGGAAATCAAAAGTGAGTATTAGGAATTAAAGGGAAGAGACTTGGTCCTTCATATCTGAAAGGGGATTAATTATTATCGGCGATAAATGCAACAGTGCAGCATCCGCCGGTCTCTAACATATCCCATTCTCAACATACCGCTCTGACAACCAAGGATCAGCATTCCAAAATCCTTTACTCTCCGGTAGAAATAGTGGAAGTCGCTATTGAAAGCCATAGGGCGGATACCGCAATCGCCCACCTTTATGTCAGAAATCCTTCCACAAGGAAAGCCGCTCAGGATCCTGAATTGTTCAAAAAAGTCATTAGACTGAATCGAAAGGAATGTGACATCCTGATCAATACAACGACCGACGGCAGCTCGGGAATGTGCTATGTCGAAAGAATCGAAATTATTTAAGCGTCGACAAAGGACAGATTGAAGCTGGAAATAGCTTCATTGAACACCGGCTCGCTTAACTTTGGTATTCCGAGGCAGAACAAGAAGAGTTCCTGCTCAATGACGTACAGATGCTTCTCTGGGGACAGCTTTATCGTTATGCCAAAACCATGAAAGATCATGGCGTAAAACCTGAAATAAAAATTTTCGATGCAGGGATGTAAATAATGCCAATGTCCTTCTGGAGTTAGATAGACTCGAACCGCCGGTGAATTTTCAATGTGTGCTTAGGGGCATTCAGCCTACGGTTGAAAATCTCGTATTTTTAAAATCTTCCCTGCCTCCCAATTCAAGTTGATTCGTTTGTGCTGTAAGGCTTGAGAATTTTTCCTTGGGCCCGGCGGCTATTGCTGCGGGCGGCAATGTACGGTTGGGTCTGGAAGATGGGGTCCACATATCCAAAGGCAAACGTGCAGAAAGCAGCGCCCAATTGGTGGCTAAAATGAAAAGAATATTTTCGAAAATGGGAAGGGAGGCCGCTACGCCGGATGATGCGCGAAAGTTTTTGCTTTTTTTAAAGAGTTGAAGGTTACGAAGATACATGGAAACAGATGTGGTGGTCGTAGGGTATGGCGGGGCAGGTGCCGCTGCTGCAATTACGGCGCATGATGCCGGTGCGAAGGTCGCTATTGTTGAAAGCAGTTCTTGTGGGGGTGGAAACACTCTCGTATCAATGGGAGGTTTTCTATGCCCAAACAATGCGCAGGATGCTTTTGATTACATTTCGGGGCTTTTCGAATTTTCGCATTCAGACAAGAATGATGAACTGATACGGGTTTTCTCTCAAGAGTCCGTCAAGAATGTCGACTGGATCAAAAGTTTAAGACAAGGTACAGAGGTTCAGCTATATGGTCATGCCGGATATTCTCAACTCCCAGGGGCCGGGTCCATGGAGAAGTATCTTGTCAAGGGGAAGGGAAAAGGGATGACTCTTTTTGCGAGAAACCTCTGGGATTTGTTTACCTATGCCGTAGAAAAGAAAAGGAAGATCCCCGTATTGACCCTCTCTCCTGCGAGGAGACTATTGACGGACAGTAATGGAGAAATCGCGGGAGTTATTGCAGAAAGTGACGGTAAGGAGTTCAGTATACGGACTAATCGTGCTGTAATCCTGACGACAGGTGGATACGAGTTTGACCAGCAAATTTTGCAAAACAATGTGAAAGGATATCCGATCTATGCATGCGGGCACCCGGGAAATACCGGTGACGGCATCCGGATGGCCCAGAAAGTGGGGGCTGCTCTGTGGCATATGAATGGTGTTTCATGTGGGCTGGGTCTAAAGGTGCCTGATTTCAAATCGGGCTTCCTGATGCTTATCGGTGCACCGGGACATATCCTCGTGGATAGAGACGCCAGGAGATTTGTTAATGAGAAAGGTATTGAACCCCATGCCGGACTGCTTGCTGTTGATCACTACGATACCCAAACACTTAAATTTCCCCGAATTCCGTGTTATGCCATTTTTGATGAAAACGCCCGGCTGAAGGGTCCAATCTCGTGGGCAACGGGGTTTGGGGCCGCGGGCCAAAAATACAAATGGAGCAGAGACAACAGCATTGAGATTGAAAAAGGTTGGATTACTCGGGGAAATACGATTGTGGAGCTAGCAAAGAAACTCAAGCT
>JARRRJ010000412.1:0-3137 GCA_037380865.1 Sedimentisphaerales bacterium | reverse complement strand
ATCGTAACCACCAAAACCTCCGGGCCGTTGCGAACAGAAATAAATCGACAATCCGTCTAATGAGATACCCGGTTCTTCATCTCGGCTGGAGGTATTCAGTATAGGGCCCATATTTTCAGGTTCACCGAAGGTAAAATCGGCAATAGCACGAGTACTGACCATTACCATCATGGTTAGAAATATAAATAACGTAAAGCTAACTCTGGAAGCATTCAACCATTTCATAATACACTGTCCTTTCTAATACTCACTACAGATTTCCAAACTGATATCGTAACAACCTATAGCATTTTTTATGTTAAACCTTTACAGTACAGTTCTCGTTCACTCTTAATTCCGTATAAAAATTCCAATACTGCGCGAAATCCGATATATTTTACATTTTTTATTGTGCTTTAGCTTGTAACTTACATTAGGAACTTAAGTTATCTCTTGCAAAAACTGATTTAAAATATTAGGATTATTAATATTCGTGTGCAGATCAGATGTCTTGATTGCATGCTTCTATTTAGGGAGATATGCAGATGGGAAGTTATGACCAGACAAGTATGGGCGGGCAGAGGGAAACTTTTTTTACAACACATTGGTCTCTTATAAAAGATATTCAATCAGAACAAGACAAAGATCGTTCTCTTATTGGAATGCTCATGGAATTGTATTGGAAGCCGGTTTACTCTTATTTGCATCGCAAGGGTTACGATAATGAGCAAGCCAAAGACCTAACACAGGGTTTTTTTCATGAGGTTGTTCTCAATCGGAATTTAGTCCATAGAGCCGACCAATGCAAAGGACGCTTTCGCTCATTTCTATTGCATGCACTAAATCAGTATACTATAGATCAGAAGAGAAAGGATTCAAGCAACAAACAAATTCCTAAAGAAAAGCTTGTTTCTTTAGATATTTTTGATGAAAAAGATCTACCTCATACAGCTTTTAATTTAAGTCCAGTTGATTGCTTTAACTATACATGGAAGTCGGTTTTATTGGACAGGACATTATCAGAAGTAGAAACGAAGTGCCTTAAGGAAGAAATGGAAACTCACTGGTTTGCGTTTCGCGATCGAATCGTAGAACCAATCCTGAAAGGTATAGAACCTTCTTCTTTAAAAGAAATATGTTCCAATTATGACATTAAAGACGAGAGAACAGCATCTAACATGGTTATTACCGTTAAAAGACGCTTCAAAGCAGTACTTAAAAAGAATCTCAGGAGCACTGTCATTTCAGAAAATCAGATAAATGACGAATTGAAAGATATTTTAGAATTATTCTGAAAAGAGCGCAGTATTCTAAAATTCTTACGGATTAAATAATAGAAATATTTATATAAGATATTCTTTCAGGTAATTATGGATGACAAAACTACATTTGGATCAGAGTCGGAGAGGATAAACCGGCTTTTAGCTATGGGACTTGATATTGATGATCATAACGAAGATATTCCTGTTGAATTACCCTGGGATAAGCTCCTAAATAAATCAGGCAGCCAGATTGAGAAGTATAAGCTACTTAAAGTCATTGGTGAAGGTGGAATGGGTATTGTCTACTTAGCTCAGCAGCAAGAACCTATCAAACGTTTGGTAGCACTAAAAGTCATCAAGCCGGGAATGGATACAAAACGTGTGATAGCGCGTTTTCAAGATGAGCGACAGACTTTAGCACTATTAGACCATCCGTATATTGCTCATATCTATGACGCCGGAGCTACACAGTTTTCTCGACCGTATTTTGTTATGGAATATGTCGAAGGAATACCGATCAATGATTATTGTGATTTCCACAAACTCAATATTGAAAATAGATTAAAACTGTTTCTTCAAGTTTGCCAGGCAATTCATTACGCTCACCAGAAAGGTATCATCCACAGAGATATTAAGTCTTCAAATATAGTCGTCTCAAAAGTTGATGATCGAGCTATTTTGAAGATTATTGACTTCGGTATAGCAAAGGCTACCAGTATGTCACACACGAGTACGACACTTGCTACCGAGAGTTACCAGCTACTGGGGACACCAGAGTATATGAGCCCTGAGCAGGCAGATATGGAAAATGAAGACATCGACATCCGTTCAGATATTTATTCTCTGGGAGTTGTTTTGTATGAGCTGCTGACTGGTGTTTTACCATTCGATTCTCAGACGCTTCGACAAGGTGGAGTAGAAAATATACGCAAGGTAATACAAGGAACTGAACCTAAAACACCAAGCACTCGGCTAACTAAACTTGGTAAAGAAGCCAAAAAGATTGCTGAAAATCGTAATACTGAAATTCATACACTTACCAGGTCTTTACAAAAAGAACTTCAGTGGATTCCACTCAAGGCAATGAGAAAGGAACGCTTAGATCGTTATCGATCGGTCGCTGAACTTGAAGATGATATTGAAAATTATTTAAATGACAGACCATTATTAGCCGTACCTCCGAGTACGACTTATCGTCTCAGAAAATTTATTCTAAGAAATAAAGTTTTGGCATCTGCTATTGCATCAATAGTAATGGTTTTATTAGCAGGAATAATCATTTCAGCAAATTTCGCAATCGAATCCGATCATGCACTTAATGAGTCAGAAAAAAACTTATATATAAGTAGAATCAATCTGGCATGCCAGTACTATCTGAATAATAATGTGGTACCTGTACGAAAGTTATTGAAAGCCTGTCCATTAAATTTGCGTGGTTGGGAATGGTATTATCTCTGGAAAGTCTCAGATCAATCTATAATGACTTTACTTGGACACGAATCATGGATTTATTCATTAGCTTTTAGTCCCGACGGCACAAGGATTGTTTCTGGCAGTACGGATAATACAATCAAAATCTGGGATGCAGAGAGTGGAAACGAACTCAGGACTCTCAAGGGACATGAAGGTTGGGTAGGTGCTGTAGCATTTAGCCCTGATGGCAAGCGAATAGTCTCAGGTAGTCAGGATAATACAATCAAAATCTGGGATGCAAATAACGGTAAAGAACTTATGACTCTTCATGGACATAATAACGGTGTTTGGGCAGTAGAATATAGTCCTGATGGAAGCCGAATAGTTTCGAGCAGTTTGGATAATACAATCAAACTTTGGGATGCAGAGAGTGGAAACGAACTCAGGACTTTTAAGGGACATGAGTCATGGGTTGGGTCTGCT
>JARRRJ010000411.1:0-3139 GCA_037380865.1 Sedimentisphaerales bacterium | reverse complement strand
TGCTGTTTTGCCGTTTTCATCTCGAACGAAAGCCGAGATCATGAGTTGCTGTGCCGCCTGAAGATCGTTTAGATTGTCACTTCTTTGAATAACAAGTCGTTTCATCCCGGGTCGAATGAAGAAACTGTAATGTCCCAATGCCCAGAGATTTTTGGTAGCAGTAAAATCCCCATCGTTGCCATCTCGATTTGGAGATAGAGCAATCAGATAGTATCGCGGCTGGTTAGCGCGTCCCGGTTCATAAGCATTCCAGTAATGCCAGGCGGTCGCCTGACCAACTACCAGATCATTATGAATCACCTTGGCTAAAAATAAGGCATGATCCATTTCACTTATACGTCCGCGATTTCCTTCCCGATAACCATCTCCCAGGAGACAGTATTCTGATTGCCAGTATTCAAGATCATTATTCTCCTGCTGAATGATTCGCGCCAGGTTTTGTCTGGTTGAGATGAGTTGTTCATCACCATTGTCAGTGAAATAACTGTGACCGGCAATAAACTTACATAGATTTGAAGTATTGCCAAGATATAAATTACTATCCGGATTCCAAAAGGTCTGAATCTGTTTTGATTTGTTTATATCTCCTTCACTTACGCCTGATTTATAAAGATAATCCAAACGGGCTGCTTCGGGAATGAGAATTTTTGTTTCAAGTTTGTTTCGAGTGAAGGCTTCGTCAATAGCTTTCACGACCTGATAAATCTCCTCATTCTGCCAGGGACATCCCTCCTGGCCGGCGCTGCCGCGTTCATAGCTCCAATCCCATTGCGGCTCATTAACAGGACTCAGGTAATCGAAGTGAAGGCCTTGCTCGTCAAAATGTTTGATCACAGTGACTAAGAATTCCGCAAAAGCGGTGAATTTATCCTTAGACAGGTTACTCTGCCAGTCTTTTGTCGTCTTATAGCCCAGACCGTTTTGGGTAAAGAACACCGGGGGAGTATTGCAGAATGCGATCAAATCCGAGACATTATAGAGAGACGCCTGCTTTAAAAACCATTGATATCCTTTTTGCTTGTCCCAATTATAGTTACCATCCTGATCTAAAAAGCATTCCACCCTTCTTTGGGGATCTCTGATTCCACTGTTAACACCTTGTTCTGCTGTACCTCCGCCAATATTAAATCGCCAGGCGGACAGGCCTATCCCTCGCGGTGAACCGGTCTCATCTACTTCTTTGCTAAATAACAATTCCGCAATTCGTTTCTTTTTCTCCTCCGGCCAATATCGACCGATATTTTCCGAATACCAACAGCCAGATGCCCCTATATTTCGAATTTGCTGTGCTGTTTGATTAAAATCCAAAGTAACAGTTACTGTTTGCCCTTGCTCGGCTGCCACGGTGGTATTGATAACGATCATAAAACAAGTCAAAAACACCGTTAACTGACATTTCATATATAAAGTCATAAGAAGTTCCCATTTTTAACATTTCGATTTTCGCAATAAACAACATACGTTCAAATATCAATGATTTTGATTCTAAAATCAGCTAAATAGAATTATATTCTTCTTAACAGTTCCAAGTCAAAACTTGTTTATAATTTAATGTGTTGATATATTATTACCAGTATAATTCATTATATCTTCTATTTTTTGATTATTTGTCTTTTGACAGAAAGGAAAATCAAATGAGACGTACATTTCTTTTAGCGGCTTTGTTGTGTGTTACAGTTTTGAGTTTTTGTGTTGCACGTCAGAGTACACGTAGTACAAGTTTAATTAAGGTCCTTCTGATTACCGGTGACGATGTACCTTCACATCCCTGGCGAGAGATTTCTGAAACTACACGGGAAATTCTGGTCAACTCAAAGAAATTTGATGTGCGCGTTTCTGAGGACCCGCTGATTCTGGAATCTGCAACTTCTCTGAAGGCGTACGATGTTATTGTTTTTACAATCTATAGCCAGCGTCTCCCTGTAATTTCTGAACAAGCCCAGAATAACCTGCTGAGTTTTGTGAAGGATGGCAAAGGTTTCTTCGTCCAGCATTTAGCCAGTGCTTCTTTCCCCAATTGGGAAGAGTTCGGAAAACTTTGCGGAAGAAAATGGGTTATGGGTACATCAGGTCACGGTCCCCGCAGCGTCTTCGAGGCCAGGGTCGTCAACAAGGAGCATCCTATCACAGCAGGATTGGAAAATTTCCAGACCGATGACGAACTATACTCCAAGTTGCAGGGCTCCGGCGAAATCAATGTCCTTGTTGAAGCAGATTCTGACTGGAGCCAGAAAACTGAACCATTGGTATTTACCTTGAACTATGGTAAAGGCCGTACCGTACACAATGCATTTGGACACGACCGAAAAGCCCTAATGACACCAAATGTGCAGAAGATAATTGTCCGAGGTGTCGAGTGGGCCGCCACTGGAAAGGTTGAACAATAAGATTCTCGGATTCGCATAAAACGATATAAATTTGCATGTTCAATGCAAAGACCAGAATGAAGGCAGAACTGATATCAGGTGTATCAAATTACGTCATTTCTCGTCATTCATTTGAGCATACGATGTGTTTTGTTTATAACTGGCAGGTATGCGGCGAGTTGCGGCTCTGTTCTGTTTATCTCCAAAATATTCAGAATAGCACTACCACTTTTGGTCTCGGATAATGTATAATAGTTGTAACAGAGTTGTCTGAAAGGATTATCTTGCGGGGAAGGAGCCCATTTAAAAGTCATCGAAAAATGAATCACGTGGACTTGAAAGGGTAAGCAAAATGGAAATTCTAAAAAAGCTTGTTTGTATATCGTTCTGTCTATTTATGTTGTCGGCGACATCCGCGTCTGAAATCGAGTGGATCGAAGGTCTTGAAGGCCCCGACGCCTGGACAATTGATCCGTGCGAGCCGGGACAAAATGATACAATTTCATTTTCCGGTCCCGTCGGTCCAGTGACAAACAGTTGTTTTGCTATAACTTATCTCGGTGGTACTCCTTCTATTTCAGTTGATGACGTAAATAAAGTAGTAGAGTTATGGTTCGAAGGATCAGTACCAGATATATGCCCGCTTATATGGGCGCCAGTGTGCGGCTTGTCGGGTCAGTTCGGACCTTTGTCACCGGGCAGTTGGACGTTCGAATCGACACAGTCTTCCATCGCGTTCGAAGTGCCTTTTACTGTAGCTTCGATGGGAAAGA
>JARRRJ010000410.1:0-4396 GCA_037380865.1 Sedimentisphaerales bacterium | reverse complement strand
GTGAATCACTGAACTTATGTAATAATGACTTACGTATGTTTTTATGCTCGAAACCTTTGAGCATAGGGTCCTTGCTAACGAGCTCGAAGGCGTTTTTTCGCGCCAGAACAAGTAGCTCGTAGTCGTCTACGATATTGGCAATTTTCAAATCAGGCAAACCATGCTGACGCGTGCTAAACATTTCTCCGGGTCCTCTCAATTTCAAATCATGCTCTGCTATCTCGAACCCGTCATTACTTCTCGTCATGACTTCGAGCCGGCTGTTCGCGATTTCATTATCTGTTTCGGAAAACAGGAAACAGAACGATTTAGCTTCCGAACGACCGATGCGGCCTCTCAACTGGTGCAATTGTGCAAGTCCGAACAGGTCTGCTCCCTCTATAACCATTACCGTAGCGTTTGGTACATCCACTCCGACTTCGATAACGACAGTCGAAACAAGGACGTCAATTTTACCTTTTCGAAACTCCGACATTATCTCCTGTTTTTTCGAAGATTGCATCTGACCATGAAGAAGCTCGACTTTAAATTCCGGAAACACATTTTTCGAAAGATTCATCCATTCGTCAGTAGCCGCTTTGATGTCACCATTCTGTTCCACAGACGTGATTCGGGGATAAACAAAATAAGCCTGCTTCTTCGCGCGAAGTCTTTCCCTGATGAATTCATATGCTTTTTTACGATCCTTATGCTCCACTCTGCGAGTCACCACTTTCCCTCGCCCGGGCGGAGAATGCCTGATAATTGAAACATCCAAATCACCAAACGCGGTCATCGCAAGAGTTCTGGGTATGGGTGTCGCGGTCATTACGAGACAATGCGGCGTGCTCTGTTTCCGAAGCTCTGCGCGCTGATGCACTCCGAATTTATGCTGCTCGTCAATTACTACCAGACCCAGATTCTGAAACTCGATGTCACCCTGCAAAAGCGCAACTGTCCCGACTACAATGTTTATCTCGCCATTTTTGATTTTTTCGAGAAGCTCTGTTCTCTTTGCGCCGGTAAGTCCTCCGGTAATGAGAGTTCTTTTGACCTGGGTGTTTTTCAAATATCTTTCGATGCTGATGAAATGCTGTCCCGCCAGAATCTCTGTCGGAGCCATTATAGCAACCTGGAGCTCATTTGCGACGGCGAGCAGTGCGGCGTAAAGCGCTACGACAGTTTTCCCCGAACCTACGTCACCTTGCAAAAGGCGATTCATAGGTTCCGTTTTTGCCATGTCTTTTACTATATCGCATATACTATTGTCCTGGTCCTCTGTCAGAAGAAACGGAAATCGTTTTCTTATTCGACTATCCATCTCATTCGAACAAGCGCAGGCTGTCGCGGATGAAAAATGCTGCACCTTGTACCTGCGCAACGCCAGACCCAATTGCATGAGGAAAAGCTCATCATACTTTAATCTTCGTTTTGCCTGAGCAAGTTTCTTTTTTTCGGGAGGCTGATGTATCCACAAGAACGCGTCTTTCCTGTTTATGAGTTTGTTTCTCTTGAGAAATTCACCGTCAAAGAATTCGCTTACAAGCTCATCGATATTTTCCAGAACAGGTTTTATGATTCGTTTTATCTGCCTGTTTGAAAGCTCTTTGGTCGCAGGGTAAATTCCGCCGCTGAGATCTTCGGGGTCATGGGAACGTTCTTCGTCAAGTATTATAAATTTGGGATTAGTCAGTTGAAGCTGATGTTTGTAAAGAGCGGCTTTGCCATAAGCGAAAATAATCTGGCCGGGCTGCAACTGATTGCGCAGATAGCCTCCATGAAACCACACAATTCTGCAAATCCCGGTATCGTCACTAACGAGCGCCTCGAAGAGCGGCTGCCTGCGATAGCTTTGATAATCTGTCGATTCTATCATGCCGATAAGAGCGACAGTTTTATAAGGTTGAATTTGACTTATCTTTACTGGCTCGGGAAGAAAATTCCAGTCGCGCGGAAAATATTCCAATAAATCACCGACTGTCTTGACACCCAACTGTGAAAAAACAGCAGCTCTCGAAGGCCCTACACCTTTAAGGTATTGAATCGGTGTGGTCAACTTGAATTTATTTTGTGATTTATATTTTTCATTCGTCATAATATTTATGTCATTTATCATCCTTTTGCTATTACCGAGCAGGCGGGAATCCATTTATTATATCACGGAATTGGATTCCTGCTTTCGCAGGAATGACAAACAAAGGTTCAGTTAGTGTATAAAGGGGAGTCATAAAATATATATTTAAAAAAAGTAGGATATTAAGGATAATAAGATTACATCACATGTCATTCCTGCGAAAGCAGGAATCCATTGTCGCGATCTCGAGAAGGACATTATCTTATTCAGTCGTTTCATCATATAAGTCTTTCCAACCAGGATTATTCTTTTCAATCAAATCAATTTTCCATTGTCTTTTCCATCTTTTCAATTGCTTTTCTCTTGCAATGGCTTCCCAAACGTTATTGAAAATTTCATAATATACAAGCAGGTGAACATTATATTTCTGTGTAAAACCTTTTATAATATTACTTTTATGGTCATAGACTCTTTTGTGCAAGTCATTTGTCATACCTATGTAAAGAGTCCCGTTTTTCTTGCTTGCTAATATATAAACACAATACTGTTTCATAACGGTTTATGGATTCCCGCCTGCGCGGGAATGACAGAAGAAGGTCATATTTGGTGCGAGAAAAACATCAGTCTTACTTACCGTATAACAGTTTGCTAATATATAAACATAATATTGTTTCATAGCGTTTTATAGATTCTCGTGCACTTGTCTGTCATTCCTGCGAAAGCAGGAATCCATTCTCTAGCAAGAGTCGATTCCTGGCATCTTAGGCATGACAGGGAATTACGGTTCAAAACCATATTTACCGAACAGCTTTACGAAGCGTACGTCGCAGATGCTTGTTTCAATTATTTTTTCACCTCTTCTTTCGCAGAGTATCAATTCCTGAACTCCTGTATAACCGACTGGAATTACCATCAGGCCTCCGTCGGCAAGCTGGTTTATGAGCGGCTGAGGTATATTCGGAACTGCTGCTGTGACCATAATCCTGTCAAAGTAAACTCTCCTGGCAAGACTCGCGAGTATAGCAGTCTGATAGCCGCTCCCTGTCCCGATTTCCAGAACGATGCAGTCTTTGCTGATGTGTAATTCCTGCGTCATTAAAGCGACAATGTAAGGCTGAGAGATGGTTTGTTCCAGACCGATAGGCAACGGAGCATCTTTATAAGCCTGCGAACGATAAGGATTTGGTACAAATTCCTCTCGCGGAAGTTCAGCCATAATGCTCAGGAGGCGGGGATTTGTGATTCCTCGTTCTTTGAGGTCATACCTGAGCATGCGCTGCCGCAGCACGTCGAATTCATTTTCGTTCTGTTTTTCAGTCATGACATATTAGTTTAGAAAAGCAATTTCACAGCCGCCGCGGCTGCCAGCAATTGCACTACTGTCGTGAAAGCTTTTTGAGGAATTCGCTTGAGGAAAACTATCCCCAGCATCGCCCCAACAAAAATGAAGGGCAGCATCATCAAATTCACTTTCACAGTCTCAGCGTTCATCAAACCCAAATTTGCACTGAAGGGCACTTTTATCCAATTCACCAGGAAAAAGAACCAGGCGCTTGTTCCCACGAATTCAATTTTCGGAAGTCTCATCGCGAGCAGGTAAATAATCATTACCGGCCCGGCCGCGTTGGCCATCATAGTTGTAACGCCCGCGATAAATCCCAGCCAGAAAGCAAGCCAGCGCGGCGTGGGAATAGTATCATTTTCGTCCGTTCCATGCGTTCGCCAATAATTTATACCAAGCATAAGAAGCACTATTATACCGATTATAGGTTTCAACTGCTCATTATTAACGACTTTTAATCCGAAATAGCCTGCGACAATCCCGCATACTGCAGCAGGAAGCAGGCGAAATATGTGCTGCCATCTTGCATTGCGCCTGTGATAGATAATTGCAAAAATATCCGCAAGAATAAGGATTCCAAGCAATAATCCCGTCGATTCTTTCGTATTCTCGAAAACAATCGCCAATAACGGAACCGCGAGGATTCCCAGCCCGGGAATACCTGTTTTGGTTACGCCCATCATTGTCGCGCAAAAACCGATTGTCGCCCAATCAAGCAAAGTCAAGTCCAAAGCATTAATTCCTTTCTAAGTTTTTTGCTTAAAATAACTCAGGTTTTAGATTATGCACTGTATCCGTTTTGAGCTTTCTTTTCAATTGACAATCCGGACTAAAAGGCTGAATATATAGAAGGCTATTCATATTTTGTTGTTTTTCAATATTTTAAAGCTGGAAGAATAAATCACAGGCAAAAAGGAGTTGAACAATGAGAACGAAAAAGGTACTTTTTTATATCTTGGCGACACTTTTGGGAGGCTGTATCCCGGTTATATCCCTTAATT
>JARRRJ010000409.1:0-3142 GCA_037380865.1 Sedimentisphaerales bacterium | reverse complement strand
GTAATAAGTGATATATGCGTTTAATGCCCTGCTTTTATGAATTCTGTCGACTTTTACGGAACATAATCGGCGCGCCTAACGTTAAAATAATAGGTAGAATTCTATAATAATAAAAGTAAGGAACTTACAATGAAAGAATTGAAGGCATATGTCAGGCCTGCTTTTCTGAACAGCATTATCGAGAGGCTTGAAGAAAAAGGTGCAAAGGACATAACTGTTATCCGCGTAGACGCTCTCGGAGCTTTGGCTGACCAGGAGTTTAACAGGTGGCACTTTGTGCGCAAATACGCAGACAAGTATTTCACCGTAGCGAAGCTGGAAATTGTTTGCAGAGACGACCAGGCAAAAGAATTTATGCAGACCATAAAGGAATATGGCCATACCGGCGAGCGCGGCGACGGTCGTGTTTTTGTAACTAACATCGAAGACGCTGTAAATATTAACACAGGTCGTGAAGGCGAAGCCGCGCTTTAGCATCGTTCATGGAAAATCAGGTATCTCATTTTGTATGATTTTGTGGAGAACATTAAAGAAATAACAGTCGATATTATCTCTCGAGGCTCAGCAGCAGGCAATTTGTATATATGGGAATTAGCCGGGGAAGATAATATAAGTAAAAATATTGACGTATCCCAGGCGGGGATAGAAATAAAGCGATTCGAAAAAGAGTTGAACTCTTTGAGCGAGCAGCTTGAGAAATCCATCAATTCTCTTGAGGAAGAAGGCTTTAGCCGGGAAGCGGAGATCATCAGAACACATTTATATCTTCTGAGAGACAGGCAATTCCGGAAGGACGTGCGGATTGCGATACAGACAAAAAGTATGTCCGCGCCGGCAGCTGTGGAAAAAATCCTCAAAGAAATGATAAGGACTTTCGAGCAGTCTGAAAACCCCCTGTTCGTCGAACGTGCAGGTGACATAAGGGATATTATATCGCAATTAAAACAAAAGCTCTCACGCGAGGAAAAAAATCTCTGGGATAATCTTCAGGTGTTCGACAAAGTTATGATTGCCGTAGAGGAGCTTGCTCCGTCTCTTTTACTGGAGGCTCGAAAACACAATGTCACCGGGTTTATCGTAAAAAAAGGGACATCCCTCTCGCATGCAATCATCCTTGCCAAATCCTTCGGTCTGTCGGTCGTGAGAGTTTCAAATTTTTATCTCCTTGAAAAGCATAATCACGAGATAGTATTGATTGACGATGCATCGCGCAGGATTGTCTTTAATCCTTCCGAACAGCTTCTCGAACAAATTGAGACGCGACGGATTACCGGGCATGAAGAGACATTCGGGAAACTTCCTGTAAACTTATGGATAAACGTTGATGACTCGTACGTTGTAGAGCTTGGCGGGAAAAGTCACTACTTTTGCTCGCCGCAATGCAAAAAAGAATTTGAAAAAGACTTTGTGAATAAGTAACATTGGCTTTTTAAAACTGAAGGTATTACATCATGGCTCAGAAAGTAAAAGACCCGATTTGCGGCATGGAAATAGATAAGAGCAAGGCCGTCACTTTAGAGAAGGACGGCAAGACTTACTACTTCTGCAGCGAAAACTGTAAGAAAAAGTTCCAGCAAGGCGGGATGAGAATGAGTGAAACAGAACACGAGGGACACAAGCACGCCGGACATGAGGGACACGAGGGACATGAAGGCCATGGAGGTCATGGCGGACACATGGGTCATCATGCTCACATGGTAGCTGATTTCAGGCGACGCTTCTGGGTCTCACTTATATTGACCGCTCCGGTACTGGTTCTTGCGCCCATGATTCAGGAATTACTTCATATTCGCCAGAAGCTGAAGTTTCCCGGTGACAGTTACATTCAGTGGGGAATCGCAACTGTAATCTTTTTCTACGGCGGCCGACCATTCCTCAAAGGTCTCTATGATGAGTTAAAGAAGAAGAATCCTGGTATGATGACGCTCATTGCCGTCGCCATCAGTGTCGCATACGTCTACAGTTCAGCAGTAGTGTTCGGCCTGACTGGCAGGGTCTTTTTCTGGGAGCTTGCAACATTAATCGATGTCATGCTGCTCGGGCACTGGATCGAGATGAAGTCTATTATGGGCGCCTCACGTGCGTTGGAAAGCCTTGTCCAGCTTATGCCGTCAGAAGCGCATCGCGTCACCGAATCGGGTGAGACTGAAGACGTGCCTGTGAGTGAGCTTCAGCCGGGACAGAAAGTACTTGTCAAGCCTGGTGAGAAGATCCCAATAGATGGTCAAATTACGGAAGGAACGACCAGCATCAACCAGGCTATGCTTACAGGAGAAAGCAGGCCTGTCGAAAAAACACAGGGTGACGAGGTTATCGGAGGCTCCGTCAACGGCGAAGCGTCCTTTACCATGGAAGTCCGGAAAACGGGCGACCAGACTTACCTTTCTCAAGTCATAGAAATGGTTAACAAGGCCCAGCAATCACGCTCACGAAGTCAGGATATTGCAAATCGTGCAGCCTTCTGGCTCACGGTAATTGCCCTTTCTGTCGGGGGCATAACGCTTGCATTCTGGCTCGTGTACGGCAAGACGTTCGAGTTCTCTTTAGAGCGAATGGTTACTGTAATGGTAATTACATGTCCCCACGCGCTGGGACTGGCTGTGCCCCTCGTAGTAGCTGTCTCCACCGCCATTTCCGCAGGCAACGGCCTGCTCATCCGCGATCGGTCTTCCTTCGAACGCGCAAGAGATGTAAACGCAATACTTTTCGACAAGACAGGCACATTAACAGAAGGCAGATTCGGTGTTACTGACATCATACCGCTGGGAAAAGACACTGAAGATGACGTGTTAAAACTTGCTGCTTCGCTCGAGAGCCAGTCGGAGCACCCTATAGCACAGGGCATAGTGCAGGCTGCTAAAGAAAAAAATATCGATTTCATGCAGCCTAAAGATTTCAAAGCAATCCCCGGAAAAGGTGCAGAAGCAAAAATTGAAGGAAATAGTGTCAAAATCGTGAGTCCGGGCTACTTAAAGGAAAACAGTATATCAGTCAACAACGAAGCAATTAAGAAAGCTGCCGAACAGGGGAAAACTGTAGTTTATGTGCTCGTCGACGATACGATGAAAGGAGCGATAGCGCTGGCGGACATTGTAAGGAAGGAATCGAAAGAAGCGCTCAAAAAACTGAAGGACATGGGTGT
>JARRRJ010000408.1:0-4599 GCA_037380865.1 Sedimentisphaerales bacterium | reverse complement strand
CTTACGACAACAGCGAACAATCAGCGCCTCTTTATTACAACATCAGCAATCAGTCGAAGTCAGAAGTTTTCGTTAATACAACAAATCTTAAGGTTGGCAGCGACTGGACGAAAGGTTCTCCGGAAACACTGGTTCTGTGGTTCTACGGCGACCCGGGCAACTCAGCTGACAAGCTCTACATTAAGCTCAACAATTCCCAGAAAGTGTACTATACTGGTGATTTGCTCAACCTGACTCGCTCGGTATGGTGGGAATGGAACATCGATCTCTCAGAGTTCAACGTAAACCTAGCGAATGTCCAGTCAATTACAATAGGACTTGAGAAAGCCGGTTCCGGCATGGAAAGTCACATCTTGATCGATGAGATTCGTCTGTATCGTGTCGCTCCGCCTGTCCCTTCGGAATCCATATGGATCGAGGCGGAAACAGGTAGTGTTACCGCTCCGATGATGAAATACGACGATGCAACAGCTTCAGGCGGTCAATATGTTAGCACGGAAGCCGGTACGGCTGATGAAGGTTCTGCTTCGCCATTTCCTGATGGCACATTGACTGTTCCATTTACAGTAGAAGGTGGAGTTTATGCTATTCGTTTCCTGGTTAGTACACCCGGCAATGATACTTCATGCTGGGTCCAGATACCAGATGATCCGAATTTAGGAAGCACGTGGTATCAGTACCGTGATATGCCGAATTCAGTTGATTGGCACATGGCACAGCAATTCGGTACTAATTTCACACTTACCGCCGGTACACATAACCTGCTTATTGCCTACAGGGGATCACAATTGAGAATTGATGCCATTTTGGTCACCAAGGTTGAAGGTGACGAATAATCTCAGGATAGCTGAGAGGCAATCCGCTAAAAATTAGTAGTTAGAAAAGGACAAAGACTCTTGCTGTCTTACGAACGTAAGGCCGGGATTCTTTGTCCTTTTATTTTGGGAAAATGCTTACTACAAATGCTAAAAGCAACCTGTTGCACGGACTGAAAAGTGTTCAGTTTTGTCGTCAGCTACAGGGAAGCTTTGCTCCCAGTTGGTGATATTTGGATTAAACGTATTGTCCCGAAAAAGCTGTCAACTCAAGCAACAAGATTATTTGGATTCTTAATACAGAAAAGCTACAGCACTCAATGATATTGATACAATCTGACCCGCGTGACAGTTGGAAGAGACGCCTCACCATGCTCAGTCTGAGTTGTTATTCGACTACGATACCTTGGTCCGAGCGGTATCTGTGTGCCTGCCTGACCTTCTGCTGCCGCGCCGGATACGTCATAACCGCGTCCCATTATATCATCACCATTATAGCGTCGAGACCTTATCCATTTGCCGTTTATGAAAGAACCCTCTTCAACACTGGCCGGCGCTGCGGTACCACCGGAACTTTTGGGGGTAACCCTGAATGTATAGTTGCCATTAGTCGCAAAATAATACTCGTCGTGAGCGGTACTTTACCCGGTCCCTGGTTTTGTTCTAAAGTAATCAGCTTGATCGCTTCCTTTTTCCCCTGCGCTTCAGCGATTGCGCCGGAGACAGAACTGATGAATCCATAAGTCTTTGCGAAGTCACTGTCAGGACTCATATTGTCGATGCCGAAAGGCGAGTAACATAGGGCATTAAGCTCTGTAAACGCGAGCCAGCAACTGGCTGCATCCTGCCGGGTCTCAGGGATAAAGGCAGGATTATCGCCGCGTGCAAAGCTCTGAACAATCTCCGTAAACTCCCGCAAATAGATGTCTGGTGCCAAAATGTCAATGGAAGGCGCTCCGGCACGCCAGATATCATGTACAAGTGGTTCGGGGCCTCCGCTGGGATAATCACCGGGTCCCCAATCATTCGGCTGTACTATCCATGTGTTGACATACATTGGGATCGGGTATTCCTTTTTACCCAACATGGCTATATATCCGACATAGCTGGCGTAATTCCATGCCATGAAGATCTCATCGGTGTGATTAAATAGGTCAGCATCCGCAGGCCTTGGGGAACGAGTTCTGCTGTTTGGAACTGGTCTGTCTTTACGCGAGACGTTATTCCCGAAAATTTCTTCCCATGTTCCATTGCTCCTATTTCCGCCGGCGTCCCAAATCTTCTTCAATTCCGGCACCAGATTCTCCCTATTATGTTCGAGATAGTCAATTAGACCTCTTGGTACAGGTTTGGCAAAAGTTTCATTAGCAGCCTCACAATAGTCACGTGTGCTGCCTAGAACACCCGCTTCGTTCTCGACCTGCATTGCGATGACCGTGTGATCTTCAGAATCGATTTGCCTGATGTGTCTCATCACGGCGGCAAAGGCCGCGGCGTCCGCATTGCGATTAGCTCGGCTGAAACTTGAGAGAATCTCCAGTGTGTTACCTTCAGCATTCACAACTCTCGGGAAACGCTTCTGATCATCCTTGACCCATTCCGGCGCAAAGTGCGATAGGCCATTTTTCCAACTGGCCATCCACAGAAAAATCAGCCGCACATTGTTGGCTCTTGCTGCTTCGATCTGATAGTCAATCATTGAGAAATCATATCTGCCTTCCTCGGGCTCGATCAGGTCCCAGGAAACAACCGTCAGGATCGTGTTGAGATTGGCCCTGGCCAGGCGTGCAATGGTTTCCTGCATAGATTTCATATCCGAGGATAGGGTATTGCTCACTTCCCCGGCAACACAGATGAATGGTCGGCCATCCACGACCAGTTTAGTCATGCCATCGCGTTTTTCAAGGTGAGGTATGTCCGGGTCCATACGTGTGCGGCTACAGCCTGAGAGTAATCCGATAACAAACGCCATCGTCCAACATTTTAGAACCGCGTGTCGCATGTTTTTTTCCTTTCAATTTGCAGTCATAATGTAAGTAAAAGTTGCTTCAACACCAGGTATATGTCGTTACAACAATGAGACAAATCCATCTTTCAATCAATAGATAATTCCGTCATTCATTTTATAGTCTTTTCTTCTGCTCTCAAGAGCTGTTTTTCAACTCAACGTATTTTCTTTCAATATAAATGAGTTTGAAACAGTTTGCACTTCCGGAGCCAATTACGACTCTTATCGCCAATTTACCAGCGAACATCTCAGAGCTTGCCTGTTTTATTACCACCACTTTAGAATTCAAAGCTTTATATCTGTGCATGAAATTGTCGTTGAACAATCAACCCGATAATCGCCGAGCACAGATCCCTAAATGAGTAATTTGGTTTACATTTGTACCCCTGCACAATGTCAAGGCTAAGGTTTCAACCATCTTTTTAATCTGGTTGCAGCATATTCTTAATGATATCCCTTCTACTCACAATCCCAATGAGTTTGCTTCTTGAAATAAATAAAACTCTTCTGAAAAAGTTTTCTGTTTAAACCCTTTGAGTTTTACATAGGATTCGTAAGTACTATCTATCTGGAATAAATGTATAAGACTTTTAAAGCCAATAATTACCGCAATTAATTTAGAAATCAGAGTTTAAATCTGAGAGAGGCCACCTATGAAGAGCTCAAAGTCAAGTAATAAAATCCTTGTTACCACAAAATATTTTCTTTGAGGCATCCTCTAACGATACGCCTGCCAGAGATAACATCTTATCTGAACAGCCTTTAGGCCTCAAGATGTTATCATAGCGGACATCACAAATCTAACATTGTCTAAGTCAATCATAACAAAATGTTGACAAACACCTATTTGGAACTTGCCGAATACTCTGACAGTCCATGCAGATTATCGAGACATAGAAAAATATCCGCTCCGGTTCATTCATTTGAGTGGAACTCCTTGTTATATTGGGTTCACTGACCTCTCGGAACTTAGAGCGTTAAAAGTCTAACTGATATCATATAATGTACATCTCAAATCAAACCGGCCATCGTCTGTTCAGTTATTGTTAGTCAAAGCATCTTCGGATCGTATTTACTGTCTGTTTTCCACATCCCTGACATGACAGAAATCATTTTCCTGGCCACAGAATGTCTGGCATTAGCCGGCGTTACTCCATTTGAGAGCATCCTTTCGTAATATTCCTTAAAACCATTATGACTGTATTTGTTTATAGCACTTGTAGCAGCACCTAATACTGCATCCTTCAATCTTTTGTTTACAATATTGGGTAATCTTAATCGTGCAGGTTTGATCCTGCCTTTTTTATCTGTTCCGCTGGTAGTTCTCTCAAGACCAACTCCACAGTACTTGCGTAGTTTGGATTTCTTCTTGAACCGCCATGGTGTATCGAGATAAGCAAATATAGTCGCAGCACGAATAAGACCTATTCCCGGAAGCTGACACCAATGCCTGATTGTTGGATACTTACGAGCTAATGAATTTAATTGTTCCCTGGTTATCACTACTTGTTCTCTGGTTGCTTCATAACCAATCCACAACATTTGCAGTTGCGCCTGTAATACGCTATTATTTAGACTTGAAAGCCAACCATTCAGATCTGCATCAGTATGAATAACCTTCCTTGGAGTTGCTACTCCGTGCATCCTACAGCAGGCACGTATTTTATTGATGTATCGAACTGCGTCACGGACCCTGTCATGATAAAGATTAATCCAGTGTTTAAGATTAGCTCGATGACTGTCATCCGTATGATAAACGTTTTTAAGGTATTTTCC
>JARRRJ010000407.1:0-3149 GCA_037380865.1 Sedimentisphaerales bacterium | reverse complement strand
AAAAGAAGTGGCTAAAATGCCTAAAGTTGAAAATGACTAAAGTTATATTTGACTGCCTTCGGCGACCTTTCAACTTTAGTTCACTTTACACTTTAGTCACTCTTTTCCATGCTTTCAGTATCTATCAACCCAACAGTACCCTCACCAATCCCAACCAACCCATAAGGCGTACTGACAAATCTTAAAACCGGCCCGCCGTCAAGAATGTTATTGTCAATAATCTGTGCATCTTCAAAGCTCTTTCCTTTTTCGACAATTAGAATTTGACTTTTCCCATATCTTGCCCAAAGCTTATTTTTATAAATTGTTCCAGTCGATAAATCAAGACTTCCTGATATTTGGTAAGTTTGAAGCGATACTTTACTTAAAAATGATTCAGGAAGAAACATATCCTCTTTGAGTCCAAACAAAAGTTCTCTTTTTTGCCGGTATCTGTTAAGCGTCGTTAATGCGTCTCTAATAATCAGTGTCATTTCTTCTTTATCAGAATCAATTCTATATAAATAGCTTGTGGAAGTTAACCAAAAGTTGCCTTCAGTATCTTTAGAAAGCTCTCCGGAAATATGCCTAATGTATTTCAACTCCTGTGTATTTATATCAATTTTCCACAGCCCAGACTGTTCAATTCCTGATACTGCAAAGTATATCATTTCGGGTTTTATGAATGCCATTGAATTTATTTGATAGGGTACCCCTGCGTTGAACGGAGAATTCTCTTTCATAGTACTGCAAAAAACGGTTTCCCATTGCTCAGTTTTGGGATCATATAATACTAAGCCACTTTCCTGATATCTGTCTCCATAAGCTACCCATAACTTACGGGCATTTTGAGCTATCGATGTCACCATAAACGAAGGTAATCCGTCTTCCTGAGTAAATACTTTAGGATTACTTAAGTATGCACGCTCATTTGTCGTGCTGCCTGGAAATTCTACAATTCCGCCACCTAAGAGGGACAAATAACTTGCTTTTTCATTTACCAGTAAACCAGTTAACATTCTTACCGGATTAGGGGATAAATATTTAGTTTGCCATAATGTCGTTGTTCTTTTTTGTTCAAGATCGATCCCTGCTAGTCCGACATTAACCGTCCAATTCACGTTTCCCTGATCATCTGTTACACCACTACCTCCTCTTGATACCATAGCTATCCATAACATTTTATCTTGAACTATGGTTGAAAGTGCTGGTTGGAAAAGTTGCAGGCCATTTTCTTTTTTCAACAACATCGTTATTGGTATGTTTGGATTTGTTGCAGAACTCTTCAAATCGGGATACGATTGTTTTATTTCTGCCTGAATGTCTTTAAGTCGTGCTAAAGCATTTGTTATTTTTATATCACCCTCATGAGTTTGAATTAATTTAATTATTTCATTTAAAAATTGATATCTTCTAAGATTTATATCCGGATGTGATAGTAACTCACCGCTACTAAAAGGCGCATATGCTCCAATAACTATCAGGCAATCAATATCTTTTTGTTTAATAAGGAATTCAAATATTTTTTCCCAAATTAAACGTCTTTCATCAAAACTTCCAATATATTTGATAGGGAAATTTCCTACTCTGAGCAATGGTGATATATTATGTATAATCTCAAGCTTATGTTCACTTGTAAGAATGTTATTTGAATTTGTGAGCTTGTTTAAAAGTTCGTTTGCCTTTTGGATTGATTCGTTTTGTGTTTGTGATTTCTCTGTGTCATCCATCAAGCTTGGAATTCCTTTTGCAATAAGCAAATTTATCTCTCTGTTTAAATATGGGTTTTCGATATCAGCCATGCTTTCTATATATTGTTGCCATAATCTCAGAAATTCCTTGCTTACACCTTTCAAATGAGTACTTTCGTAATTGAAATCGGGAAGCGCATAAATAAATTGGTAGGCATTACGGAAAAGACTTTCTCTTTCATTGGCAGATTTGATTTCACCTCCCATCTCCGGCGGTAAAACAAATTCAGTAAAAGCCTTCTTTAGATTGTTCAATAGTTCTTTCGGGTTACACGAGCTAATCCAGACTAATCTTGCTTGAATTAAATTATTCAATTGGGGATAGTCAATTCTGATTAGCTGCTTTTTTAGAGCTGCTGTAAATGTTTCACACCATATTCTTCTATTTTCTTGATTGATTAGTTTGATTTTTTCAGTATCGGCCGAAACAGAGCTGGAGAAATATCCTAAGCTTACAAAATCATTTCCAAGACTTTTTGCAAATGTATTATTTAAATCTAATGCAGATAGGAGACTTCTATTAAAACCATCTCGAATCTGATGAACCAATATCGAGACCAGTTCCGCTAATTCCATATCAGTATAGGGGCAGACTGAAGGTACGTCAGAATTCAAAGTTCTAGCAACGCCTGATATTTTATTTCGACTTTCAATGTTACGTCGTATCTCCCACAACCTTTCAAATAAAGCTCCGGTGTAATAGACGTTTTGCGTCTGTAAAGCATGTGCGGTTTCAAAAATAGGAAGTGCGTCTTCATATCTCCCATGTACAGCGAGCATTTGTCCCTGTTTGTAGAATTCTGCTGCCTCAAGTTCCGGTTTCCATTGAGCGATTGGGGGAGAATTCTGTAATTTTTGTATGATTTCATTTGCCGCTCTGGCCGTAGCTTTTGATGGTTCGTTCGGCTCGAATGGTATATTTAGGGACATGATTTCGTGGCCATCTGCCTGTTTGAGTTGAATGTGTATTTCCAAGTGGCCGTTATTAGGCTGGAGGTAGCCTTCGATTAAAACTGCTGAGTTCCAGAATTTTGTGCCTTCGCCTTCGGTCATCAATTTTTCATCAAATAGAACCTTCAAATCTTCGCGTTCGAGCATAATAATCTGCGGCTCACGGCTTAAACGCACCGATAACATTACAGGCAAAGTTCTTTCGAGCATCTTGTATTGCTCGCCCAACTGGACGCGGTGGATATCTACTATTCCGACAGGAATTAGTTTTGTGTCTGGCTGGTTTATTTTTTCGAGCACGGATTGTGTTTTTTGAATGATTCTTGCAACAGCTTCCAGCGGATTCATGCTGTTTAATTGCTCGAAGTAATCCAGAAGCCGCAAACCATGTGCGGTTTCTGCCAGCCGCACGCGGATTAAATCATTGGCGTCCTGAGAATGGTTTTCGAGGGAGAGAATTATGAAGAC
>JARRRJ010000406.1:0-3154 GCA_037380865.1 Sedimentisphaerales bacterium | reverse complement strand
TCGGAATTGATAAAGGATGCTGTGCTGCGAGACATAACAGAAGAAATCGGAAGAGACAAGACGAAGTATTTGAATAAGGCAATAAGCCCATCGATTTGGCGCGATCAGGAAAAACCGCTGGTCAAGTATCTCAACTCCGACCAAATCCCAACGAAAGAAATTATGCTTCCATATGTTCCGGTGGATGTGTTTTTGCGGAATCTTTATCGGGTTAAGGAAATTGCAGTATTGTCACTGATTCACGAAAACGATAAAAATACTCCTATTGTGGTTTCGCATCAGGCATTTCTAATACCGTCAGTGGATGGCTATCGGGTCAGACATGCGCGTTCGCATCCGGTCGATAAAGTGGTTGAAGAATCGGTTGTGGATTTTGTTGAGCGAGTCAGGAAAGATTCAAGGTGGCGAGTATTGGGTTTCAATGTTGTTGATGTTGTGGATTCGCTATAGCTAAAACTGGGAGAGATACAATGAATGCATGGGCGGAGCACATGGATAACCCGTTCGCATTGATAGGATTTGCGGCGTTACTGTTATTTGGACTTGCAATAAGTTTGATTAAATCAAAGCAGCTATTTGAGAATTGGCGTATTAAATTAATTACGATTTTGAGCATGTTTTTGGTGTTGATTGGGGTTGTTGCGGTTTTTTTGTCATTCTCGCAAGACAGCAAGAGGCAATTAAATCACCAAAGTGTTAATCGTGAAAAGGGCGGTGAAGTAACGATAAACAGTCCATCATTCGGCAGCGTCAAAGGAAATGTGGACATTCAATACAAAGTTAACAAGGATTGATCGCATGAAAGGAGTGAAATTAAATTGGGGTGTCTCTTTGTTGCTGATTCTGTTTTCTGCTATCTCAAACGGCGAAAACAGTCCGACGTTCGGTCGTGTCGGAGGAGATGTATCAATTACTTATGGTGTAAATGAAGAGGCGTTGAATCGGTACGCAGAATCAATCTGGATTCCGAAATTAGATGAGATGACTTTCACAGAGCGGCAAACATCAGAGCAGATTATCGGGTTGATATCAAATGCCGACATCAATAAAGCTGAAGCACTTCTCACCAGTTTTCATGCGCACAGTGTGCAAGCGAGTGAATTCAAGAGTCGCTACTATACATCTGTCTACTTGAGTAACAAGAAGTATGAGGAATCTCTTGAGAGCGTGCTTGAAAGATATAAAGGTCTTCCCCTAAATGATGTCAGATATCGTCTTGATATTGCATATATAACGTATTTTATGAGGCTAGATAAGGGGTTGGATTACGCAGAACAAGTTATAAAAAAGTTAAAGCGGAAATATAACCGACCAGATCTCTCGTATGTGTGGATGGGGGTGCATCCAACTCCGCTTGTCAGAATTATAGAAAAGAATTTGTATCCATACCAGGATGTACATCCAAAACAGCAGGAGATCCTGCGCTATGTAATAAATAAATATCCAACAGATCAGTTTATAGATCACGCACTATATATATTGCACGATTACGATGAGATTATCCGCAATCACCCTTATAGTATGCTAAGAGAGGAGGCTTATTATGCAAAAGCTTACAGGAAATATTATAGGCTGATTTATCCGGCAGAAATCGGTGGTTTAAAAGAATCAGATATGCAAAAACAAGTGCAACTAGCGGAAGAAGTATTGAAAGATTATTACACCTATTTATATATGTATGAAAATGGCGGCTATTTGCAAGATGTCTTGCGGAATATGCCATTTGCAATAATGTATTTGAAAGATAGTGATCGGGTGATACAGGAACTGCATCGTCTGATAAACGCGATAGATAAACTAATAAATAGGCATTTTCTCGATAAGGATTATTTCATAACAAACAAGAGTATTGCTGAATCCATTGAAAATTACCTGTCAAAATCAAATATATCAGACCTGGAGTTATGGCTGAGCCACCTGCCGGATAAGGTCTTGAAAGCGATTAATGTAAATGATGTGTATATAGCATGGGCGCGCAGGGCTTTTATGAATATGCACTATATCGAGTCATTGAATTACTACAATTTAGTCAATGCTTCTATGCCTGGATTTGATGATAACGAAAAATCAATTGTCAAGGAACTCAGGCAAGTAGTACAGCTTGCGTTAGAGGTTACAGATCACAAGATTACAGAGCCCGATTATCTTTTGCAAACTGCGCTTGCGCTCAAAAGAACAAAATATTATTCAAATCAAGCAATTCTTTATCTCGAAAAATACAGCAATAAGTTTAAAAATCAGAATTCAGCAAGAATAGAGATGCTTAAAGCATTTTGCTATAGGGATATTCATGATGGCAAGAATATGGTTGAAAGTTATCGGAAAGTCGTTGATGAATATCCGACTGACATCATGGCAGTTGATGCATTGGCAGAAATCGGTGTGTATTACCTCTTATGGTCGTATGATCCAGAAAAAGCGAGAAACCTTCTCAATCAGGTAGTGTCTCGTTACCCGTCTGGCAATGCTAAAGATAATGCATTAAATTGGATCGCGTGGTCATATGTGCGAGAGGGTAAACTTAATGAGGCGTTATCGGCATATCTAAATTTGGTTAAAAATGTTCCTCTTTCCAGGTTTGTTGATTATGCTTTCAGGAATATACTAAAAATAGGTATAGAGGCAGACCTTGCTGGCCCGTTGTTGCAAACATATTTTAAAAATTCTCACAGAAAAGAGGCGGCGGGATATATTTTATTGAATGACAGGCCTGCGATATTTTATGGAAATATCGAAGGTCGTCTTGTAAAGCTAGATGTCAATTTTGATGTATACACAACAATTACAAACTTATCTTTTCAAGCGGGCGACAATTATGTTGTATTTGACGCAGAAGATTATAAGTATGTAGTAAGATATGCATGGCGTGTTACCGACAAAAAGCTTTTCTTTGTGGCATATAATAAAGAGACAAAAGTAATTAGCAGATCGAAAAATTATCGCTTATTGAAGGATGAAAAAGTCGTAAACCGATTAAAATTTCATGGCTAGCCTACATGTTTCAACCGGGAACGCGATGATCGCGCCGAGATCGTTGTTGAGATGCGGATTTGCGATTGAGTCAACAGCCCAAGCCGCAGCTGGACGAGGAGATCGGTGCGAGGGCGAGTTCAGCGAGGATCGGTAACACTTTGTGCTTTGCTGATATTCCAGG
>JARRRJ010000405.1:0-5508 GCA_037380865.1 Sedimentisphaerales bacterium | reverse complement strand
TGAGGAGTCCTTCTTTTTGTCCTCTATTCAGCGTTGGTTTATAACTGCCTTTATCAAGCTCATTTATATACCTGATCGGAGCAATATAATTAAGTGCGTCCCGCTCGCTCCTTCGAACCGGCGTAATGGAATTCAGAGCAGTCGAGTAAATCACTCTCAGTTTCTTGAAAATTTTGTTGTCAAAAGAAGAAAAGCTCAGGAGCAGAACAAAAAATGTGAGCAGCAAAGTCATACAATCACTGAATGTGACCATCCATTCCGGCGCGCCGCCGGAACTTTCTTCTTCCTGAGCTGAATTACCGCGTGCCATTATACTGTTGCCTTCACTTCCTGTCTCCTGCTTTGCGAAACAAACGCCTGCATTTTTTCCCTGATAACTGTCGGACTGTCACCTTCTGAAATGGCACAAACTCCTTCTACGATCATCTCTTTAGCAGTCGTTTCCGCTTTGGAATAGATTCCGAGTTTCCCTGCTAAAGGTATAAAAACCAGGTTGGCTGCAAACGCGCCGTAGAAAGTAGTTAGAAGAGCGGTAGCCATACCTTCGCCTATCTGGTCGGGAGATTTAAGGTTCTTAAGCATCTGGACGAGTCCGATGAGTGTTCCGATCATGCCGAACGCGGGAGCGGCGGCGCCCATGAACTCGAGTATCTTCTTGCCTGTCGAGTGCCTGTCACGAAGATATTCAATCTCAAGTGTGAGAAGGTCTCTTATGGTTTCGGGGTCCTGACCGTCTACGAGCATCTGCATTCCTTTTATAAAAAACAAATCGCTGAGCTTGGGAATTTCCTGTTCGAGGGCAAGTGCTCCATCGCGTCTGTTGATGGCCGCAAAGTTCACCATATTTTGAATAATATCTGTAGGCGTTGGTATTTTCGCAACTATTGTTTTCTTTATAATGGCGAATATTCCCAGAAATTGAGACAGGGAAAAGTGTATAAGAGTGGCGCATAACATGCCGCCTATCGTTAATGCAAGCGAGGGAATGTTCACAAAAGCCTGCCACATCCCGCCGGCTACGACAGAACCTAATACCACGAGAAAACCAAGCAATACTCCTATTATTGTTGCTACATCCATAAAGCTACTTCATCTCCACAATCTGTTTCAGTCTCCTGCTCAAATCTGCCGCAAGCTCAGGTTTTGTAGTTGACAATTCAGCGAGCAATTTGGCTTTCGTCCTGTCGCCCATATAGTACAGGATTTTTACCGCATCGTCGAAACTGCTCTTGCCTGTGTTTTCTTTGTCTGCATCTGTCATGGTGCACATATTGCTTATTATCACACCGGCACTACTCGAATCCATTTTGTCGTAAGTTGCGGCAATCGACGCAAGATTATTTGTCTCCGTCTGGTTGATCTCGATCCTGCTCTTAATCAGCTTATCGCGTTCGCTTTTGATGTTTGCGGTAACAGAAGCGAGTTCAACCTGCAAATTATTCAGTTTCTCGATGTCTTGTTTCAAAATATCCTGAGTCAACTGGAGTCTTTGTTCCCTCACTTTCAGATTTTCGAGTTTCTTGTCATAATCCAGCATTTTACTCCGCAGCTCATGAATGAGGTTGTTAAGCTGCTGTTCCGTCAGGTATTTAGTTGACGGCTCGTAGTTTGGAGTTGTTCGCGAAAGAGCCAGTTCATTACCGGGCTGTAATTTCTCAAGAGCTTCCTGCTCTTTCGCAAGAGCCTTTTGCCTGCTCTGTGCTGTAATCCACGAGAGAGCAAAACTGGCGCCAAAACCCACTAATCCCAACGCAGCCGTAAGTAATATGAATTTCTTACTCACATTTCATCTCCTAATCATGATTGCGGACAAACAAGACTCTCGCTTCTTCGTCCAGCTCGGTTTGTTCGATTTTTTCCTGCTCTTTTATATATTCTTCTTTTGCCTGAGCTCTCAGTTTCTCCATGCCTTCTTTTGCTATTCTCAATTTTACCTCTGATATTTTTTGTTTTTGCCGGAACTCAAGCTCTTTTACTTTTTCTTCAAGTCTCTTTATCTTTTCATCGCTTGCTGCGGAATTCGTCATGAAGAATTCCTGCTCAGCAAGTCTTCTCCGGTTTCCAAGACCAGCCAAATCTCTAATTATGTTTTCAAGAATTTTCTTTTGTACGAGCAATTCGCCGCGTGCTACTGCAAGCTTCTCTGTCAGCACAATCAAGTCTGACCTTGCTTTTTGCTCCTGCATCTTTCTTATTTCAAGAACACGCTCTAATCTCCAAACAAATTTTCTCATAATTCATATTTTCTTAGTCGGAGCCAAGTAACTGGTCCCACGATTTAGTAATGTCACTGAGCCTCCGGAAAGTTTCGTTGAAACCGGTCTTCTCCCGGACAGGCTGAATGAGGAATTCACGTATTTTATCAATCAAAGCGATTGCGCCGTCAATTCGCCTGTTGCTGCCCGAAGAAAAGGCACCGATGTTTATGAGGTCTTCAGCGTCCAGGTAAGTCGCGTAAATCTCTCTTAGTTTCTGTGCCGCGAGCTTATGCTCGCTGCTTGTCACGGCAGGCATTAATCGGCTCACACTCTGGAGAATGTCAACTGCTGGATAATGTGCTCTCTCGGCAAGTTTTCTTGACAATACAATATGACCGTCGAGCAGGCTTCGTGCGCTGTCGGCCACCGGGTCGGACAGGTCATCATTTTCGACAAGGACAGTGAGAATCCCTGTAATACTTCCAGTCTCAGCGCATCCCAATCTCTCAATGAGACGGGGCATAAGAGCGAAAACGCTGGGACAATATCCCTTGGAAGCAGGAGGTTCGCCTGCCGCCAGACCTATCTCTCGCTGGGCTTGTGCGAAGCGCGTCAAAGAATCCATCATAAACAAAACATTTTTTCCGAGGTCCCTGAAATATTCTGCAATAGTAACAGCAACGAAGGCCGCTTTGACTCTTTGAATCGGCGGACAGTCCGAAGCGGCAACTATTACGACGCTTCTTTTCAATCCCTCGGGACCAAGGTCCGATTCCAGGAATTCGCGCACCTCGCGACCTCGCTCGCCTATCAATGCAACTATGTTGACATCTGCACTTGTCTTTGCCCTCCAGCGAACCTTTGTAGTCGATTGGTTCGCCAAGCCCGTTTAAGACTCTACCAAGTACATTTTGACTTAATAAAATATATCGCGGCGCAGTGAGCGTAGAAACTGTGTCACCCGGCGTGATACCTGCAATATGCTCGAGCGGCAAGAGGATAAGGTGATTGTTCTGAAATCCGACAACTTCCGCGAGAACGCGTTTGCCATCCCGGATATTTATCGCACATAATTCGCCGAGACCGACTGAAGGACCGTTCGATTCCACTGTGAGACCTGAGACCCTGACAACAGAACCCCGGCAACCAAGAAGATTCACACTATTTAATGCGTCGTGAAGCTTCTCGAAGTTGATCGAACAATCTGAGGTTAGAGTCTGAGCCATTTCCAATTATACCTTTCCCAGGGCTTCGCTGATTTGTTCCAGCTGCTCATTAATAAGTGAGACAATATTTCCCTTCGGGCTTTTTAAAATACATTCAGCGCATCCGACATCAGGATCTGCAACAAGCTTGACACCATCAAGAATTCCATTTTTCTCTTTTTCCTGAATCTTTTGACATCGTTCGAAGTCTTCAGGATTCAAGTGCACGACTACATCCTGTCGAGAAGGAGAATTTTTAAGTACCTCTTTTATGATGGACTCGATTTCGTAGTCCTTTTTCTCTATTTTATGCATAAGTATTTTTCGAGCGATTCCTACCGAAAATTTTGCAATTTCCTCCCGGTTCTGAGCTATAATTTTTTCATAAAGTCCCTGTATTTTAGCGGCAGCGGCCTGCAACGCCCGACAGGCTTCAGTCAGCTCTTTTTCCTGCTTCTCGACTGACAAATCACTGAGGCGCCCACCGAACTTCGAATCAGCTTGTACAGGCTCGGTGTGATCGTCTAATATCCTTATCGATTCAATCGTATTGGGTAAACTGATTGACACCTGACTTTGCATCTGTTCACTCTTCTATAAAAGCTAGCTCACCTTCATCATTTCTTTCTCGAAGCACGTTGACTATTTCCTCTCTTGCTGCTTCGATATCTTCTTTCTTCGGCGACGACATAAGCGAAACTTCCTCATCCAATGCCGCAATCGCTCTTTCGGAAATATTCGATTTTATTTTCTTCACGATACTCTCTTCAGCTTTGTGGAGAGCAAGAGCCATCTTTCGCGAGTCAATCGCTCGCACGGATTCCTGGAGCGACCTGTCAGCTATCAAAGGAATATCCTTCCAGATAATCATCAGCTTCGAGACCATATCGCCTGTTTCCGCGTCTTTTTCTTTTATAGCGCCGACCAGGCCGTCGCGCAGGTCCTTGCTGAGATTCCGTAAGATGACTGCAACTTTTCGCAAAGGCTGCTCAGCCTGCACTCCGGCAGGTGCTCCAGCTTCCATTGAAGCGCTCAAGGCTTCGAGCTTCTTGCATATAGTTTCTGCTATCCTCATCTTCGCTTCCAGTGTTACTGATTCGCTTTTTGCCATTCGACTAATTGCATTAAATCTTATTCCTTCATCCAGGAGACCGAGCACTTCGGAGCTTTTCTTTGCAGGGAGTTCTGAGAGAACGACAGCGACTGCCTGTGGATGCTCATTGCCTAGAATCGTAGATAATATTTGCGAGTTGGCAGAGCGAATCGGAATGAAAGGATCACGCTTGTGCAAGAGCGAGCGTATTTGTGCCTGGACGTTTTCAGCTTTCGCTTCTCCGATAGCGGCTTTCAGGAGCTCGCCCAGAAAGTCATCTATTTGAAATTCTTTATCGTTATCAAGCGAGTTACAGAACTGCTGCGCTATTTCAAAACTTTCACTGTTGTTTTTCAAGCCTGCCGCGTCGAGATAAGCCAGCTCAACCGCCAGGTCCTGAACTGCCTTGGTATCGAGACCTTTGACAAGTTCTGAAGCAGTAGCGGCGTCGAGACTCAATAACAACATTGCGGCTTTTTGCTTTCCGGATAACGACATTCGAAAATACCTCTATGATTCCTGAATCCACTGGTTGAATAACTGTCTCACCTTTTCCGGGTCACGCTCTAACGCGCTGGATATTTGCTGACGAATCAGCGCCGGAGAATTTTGTGCCTGGCTTGGCAAAAAGCCTGCATTTGGTGCTGCCTGAGGTAAGAGATTTGTATTTTCAGCCTGTGCCTTTTTCTTCGCGCCTTTGAACATTCGCAGAACGAGAAGGGCGCAAATTGCCATAATTCCCAGAGAAGCCTGTCTGGCAATTGCGATGAAATTCAGGCCGGCTTTTTCTTCTTCTTCCATTACAGGCATTTGCGCAGGCTGGATTTTTACATCAACCACTTTAAGAGAATCTCTGCCTTCGAGGTTGAGACCAAGTGCATTTTCTATCAGTTTCTCCACGTCCGCGAGTTCCATTATTTTCGCGGTCGAGGCGCCTGTATCAGTTCCATTGGCATCTCGCGGCGACAAATCAACGACAGCAGCGACTGAAAGCGAAAGAATTTCGCCAGGC
>JARRRJ010000404.1:0-3899 GCA_037380865.1 Sedimentisphaerales bacterium | reverse complement strand
CCTGTTACTGTCCAGTTTCCATCAGTGTTTATCTTTATGCCACTATCAATATAATCAGCTGTACCATTGAAAGATAGGACTGGGCCAAATTTACCTAAATACCACAATGGTTTACCGTACAACCCATCGATACTCTCTTTACGGGACAAATCCATAATTCTCTCACCTACACCCTCATTAAATAACAAGCAGCTGAAAAGGTTACGTGATAACGTGTGGTTTATATTAAGCTGTGATCCTCTTATGGGTTTAACAAGTTGCATTTACAAATTCCCCAATATCTCTTAAACGACAACATAGTTCCAGCAACTGACGTAGGCTCTTACTTGGTGACTATCTGTTGAGCCTGTCTGCTGAATGCCAAGTCGGAAATGTGCGAGATCCTTTATGATAAAGCTTAACTGCTGAGGATCTATGCTTTTGTCAGCCTGCATTTCCCAGACAGGTGTATCGTCATAGTTTGAGCCGTCGAGAGAACCGTATAGTTTTACATTGACTTCATCTGTCGGTGAGCTGTCATAGTCAATTTCTAAAACCAGATGAGCTCCTTCACAGCCTTCGGTTACCAAATCAACGTCAGAAGAAAACGATTCGGTAGTACCGGAAAGGATTACCCATCCATCTCCTGTACCAATGATTTGACTTTGTGAATTCCAATTTTTACTAATTGTCGCCATTTTTAACTCCTATTTTCTAATCGAGACTAATTATTAAATTACCGATCAAATAGAGCAAAGTGAGTCACTGTACCCCAGTTCTCGCATGCCATGGAAAATGTAATATTCTCAGCATTTTCCATCAAACCATCGGTAACTTGCCCCCAGCTTGAAGCATCTGTCTCAACACGTGTGTAGCTTGGACAGTCAGGCTCCGATATTGGTGAGTCGCCTCCATTGGGCTCACCAGACAACAGACCCACATATACATTGGGTGAGGAATAGTCTGACTTGCCAAAAACATGATTAAGTATCTTACTTTCCAAATAATTTGAGAAACTGCACATGCGCCATCTCCTGTATTTTTCAACTACAAGCTCTCGTAAGTGCTTCACTATCTTCGAATGGAGTTAATGTCAACAGTACGGTCTGGGCGTCATCATCGTAATATCGAATTTTACCAGTAGACTTGTCCTGCACAGCTTTGTTTGCCAGAAGCTTATCTGAGGTTATTCTTCCTGTTCCGCTCCATACGAATTCTCTACTCTCAATAAGACTGTCACTGTCCGCCGGATCAACTCCGCCTTGTAGGAATATCTGTAAGTTATATCTCCCTGCACATATATTGTCATCAAAGGCACCTACATACAAGGAGCCGCTCTTGTCTGCCATATCCAAACAATATTCTTGCGCAGTTCTGCCGCTGGTGCCCCATGACTCAAAAACCTGACCATCGGGGTACCAGACGTTTCCCTCTCCATCACGAACGACTAAATATAGAGTGTTTCCTGATGCATAATTTGCGTGTATTTCATTCATCGTAGCCTTCTTCCTTCCTACGACTCTTCGTTCCAGGAGCCGTACTTTGAGATTGTGACCCAATCGCCGTTGTTATCTGCGACGAGTGTTATACATTCACCTATAGCCCCTGCGTATTTATATTTCCCGGTAGTTTCCCCGCAGCTATCACGAATTGCCGCGGTATCAGGATCTATCCGAAGTTCGAAAGCAGCCTGCACTGCAAAAGTAAAGATCGTTCCTCGCGGGGCTTCTTCGGGAAGTGTCAGAGTGACAGGCATAACGGCGCCATAATTTGTATGAATACTTCCTGATTGAGATAAGCTGAGGGCATCATTAGTAAGATGTGATTCAATTTGTTTTCTCGTCCCGCCTGCTTCATAAGGCATCATGATATTATGACCGGAGCGGCTGTCTGTTATTGAGTCGATGTTGCCATCTGAAGTAGCCACTACTGCAAGTCGAATATGCGGTGTTACAGCCATATCAGGAAAGCTGTCGTATTCATCTGAGACGAGCGTACCGGACGAATCGAGGTAAACGTAAATATTCGGCTCATCGTTAGCGAGCGAATTTCCCGATGAGCCGGGATAGCTTATAAGCTCCGTTCCAAACCAGAATTTGCCAGGTTTTACGCCAATATTCAGGCCATCTTCCTTAAACACCCTCAAATCATTCGCTCTTCGCATGGACAAAAGCAGCCTGTACAACAGTTTTCTAAATTGAAGATAATAAGGCGATGTCCCTGTGGGAATATATTCAACACCTGTCTCACTGTCAGCCTGTATATTCTCAAGCTCATTGTCAGTTGGATATGTTTCGGCCATAACAACCTCCCTTAGTTTTCATGTGACGTTTAAAACAAGTTCATTCGATTCTTTGTCATAAGACAATATCTCAATTTTCTTTGCAGGTTGAGCCTCAGGTATTACCGTTATTGGTCCAGTCTCAGTTGCGCTGCTTTTATTTCCCTTATTATCGAAAATGACTGCAGCGAACTTATACACGCCTGTCTGTAGAATCGGACTTATCCATTCAATCATATCAGCATCAATTCCAAATCCGTCTTTTCCAAAACACCCTTTTCCGAAGCCTACAGCGGCAGATGAATCATAACCAAAATCAGAAAAACCGAACCTGCTCATCCCAAAACCTGATTTATCCTGCCAGCTTGGCCAGATATTTATTACAGTTTCACCAACTGGCTTTTCGTAATCGATCTGACCTGTACCGTTATCGAAACAAATAAATGCAGTCGCACCGACAGGCAAGTCCTGACTTCGTGACAACCTGATTTTCAATCGTCCGCCATTAAATGGATTGTCAAGTTCACTGCTAAAATCTATATCAACATTCTCTGGTTGAACTGCAAAGACTTCAATTCTTGCTGCTGATGTAAAAGAAGGCGGAACATGAACCATCATCTCTTTCTGCCCAAAGCAAATTGTTGAGCCTGCAAATTGGCCGTTCACATAAACCTGATATAAGACGTCTTTCAAAACTGATTTCCATTTGACCAAAACAACCTGCGGCATATCGGCGCACCCGCCATCCGGCCAAATACCGCATGGCAAAGAAAATGCTCGAACTGAAGTAATACCATTATTAATAAGTGACATTGTCTCCCTTAGAAATCACGCTAATTGGGTATAAACGATTTCGTAATCAATAGCTATGCCTGATCCGCTTGTTCTTTCGTTTGTAATCTTAAAAGAATCCATTCGCAGATTCTGATACGTACCACTCTCGATTATAAGCGCATGCGCATCTCCATTCATCATGTTTGAAATAGCAAGAACTCTTTCGTTTAACTCTTGGCGACTTTTCGCTCGCAGAGAGCCGGTCTGTTTGATACTTCTGCATCGTCTGCCAAGGTCTATTGAGATGACACCATCAAGCATTGGAGCGGCTCTCTCAATCGAGTCACGTTTGTGACTTCCAATTTCAATTCGAAGTTCCTGTTCATCGAATAGTTTTTGACCATCTAAAGTCGTGCTCATATCAAAAATCCTTTAATCTCTCACGAGTCTACCGGACGCGCCGATTTGAGTGACATCTATAACACCATCGGAGCCGGCGTCGATACTCAGACGGATACGCCCCCTGGCCTGGTTAAACAATTTCCGATAATACAACGACTTTTGCCAAAAATTATCATCCTTTGCTCTGCCCGCAAGCATAGCATAAACGCTTGATATCACAATGAAAACCGAAGCCTGCTTCAATACGGCCGTATCCAGAATATCATCCGCGTCATAATCCGATAAGGGATTGCCGGGACGAATACTGAAATAATCGGTCAACTGGAATCCCACTTCGTTCGCCTGTGGTGTAAATGTGCTGATCCGATAAGATACATCCTGGGCAGAAGGTGGAGCAATCGCTTCAGATTGCGAATCTGCTCTTATCACAGAGATGGTGAGCTGGGTCTGCGAATCCACGGAG
>JARRRJ010000403.1:0-4105 GCA_037380865.1 Sedimentisphaerales bacterium | reverse complement strand
GCAGACCCGACGGGTTTGCTCAGAACAGTTTCGGCAATAATAATTCTGATTTTTTTCACGACGTATTCTTCGTCTGCATTAGTAGCAACAGGGAAATTATTCGAATCGGTCTTTAACATGAATTACCAGATTGCAGTCGTTATTGGCGGCAGTATCATCATAGCATACACGTTTCTTGGCGGCTTCCCTGCAGTATGCTGGACCGACCTGTTTCAGGGAACGTTGATGGTAATCGCCATAATAGCAGTTCCTGCCGTCGCTTATTTCCATGTCGGAGGAATCGGCTCCATCGCGAATGCAATGACTGCAAAACAAATCAGCACGTCCTGGATACCCGAAGGCAACCTGCCTTTAATTGCCATACTTTCCGCTTCAGCCTGGGGATTGGGCTATTTCGGCCAGCCGCATATTTTAGCGCGTTTCATGAGCGTCAAATCGCTGGTCAAACTGAAAGAATCGATGCTCATCGCGATGATATGGGTGTTTCTTTCACTGGGCGGAGCAGTAATCATCGGCTTGATAGGTATTGCGATGTTCGATAATCTCTCCGGCGGCGAAGAGGAAAAAGTCTTTATCTATATGATAAAAGAGCTTCTTGGTCCCTGGCTTGGCGGAGTCATGCTCGCCGCGATACTCTCTGCTATTATGTCAACAATCGATTCACAGCTTCTGGTATCGTCTTCTGCTCTGACAGAGGATTTCTATCGCAAAGTCATCAAAAGAAATGTTTCCGAAAAAGAGGTCATCCTTGTCGGCAGGATTTGCGTGATGATTATATCTGTCATAGCTATGTACATGGCTCTGAGCCCGAACGATACCATCCTCGGGATTGTAGCGTATTCATGGGGCGGTTTCGGAGCCGCTTTCGGGCCGGTAATTCTTTTTGCACTGTTTTCGAAAAAAACAACATGGATTTCAGCTCTTGCGGGAATGATAATCGGTACGATTGTTCTTGTATTGTGGAAAAGACTTGGTCCTAGTGACCAGATGTATGAAATCGTACCGGGCTTTGCGGCCAATTGTCTCACAATAATAGTAGCGAATATTTTTGTAAGACAGGAGAATGAGCAGGTTATAAATGATTTCGAGCACGTAACTGATTCCGCCAGACCTCAGGTAATAAAACAAGCCGTTTAAAATATCAACTCACATAACCAGGTCAAGAGTGCAATTGCAACGTGGGGCCGCACTACCGATTCATAAATGGTGGGGTAGAATTCCACTCTACGATAAGTTATTCTGCGTTTTTTACCAGGCTGTTGAGATACTCTTCCACATTAGTATAGCCGTCAGAATCAGCATCTATCGAGCCATCAGCCGGATCATTAGGATCCAATTTATTTTTTTGCTCCCATTCATCAGGTATGCCGTCTCCGTCAGTGTCACGCGACGCAGGAGCATTCTTTAATTCAGGCCAGCTTCCTACTTCCTTCTGACTGTTTATGATGCGTCCTCCGCCTTTCTGGATATTTTCGATGATTCGCTGATCAACGATGTCTCTCTTTGGCAGGCTTGCTCCGCCATACTGCATTACAGACTCATACGCATCCTTAGCATCCCGAGTCAAAATCGGCCCTGATTCAAAAGGTATAGATTGCTTATAAGCAGAAATTTGCGAATTGTTCCAATCATCGAAGTTCACAACAGACCATGGATCATCCATCAGAAGGTGGTTGTAATAGTTTCCGGCAAAATATCCCCTGTTATTGGGTGAGCCCACCTTGTAGGCTTTTCCATTCGCCACTGAATTCGGGCCGCTGATGAGGTAATTGCCCACGTAATTAAGTTTCGTTACGCTTTCTGTGTCAGCATTATAACCTGCATATGTCCCCTGCCAGTTATAAATTACATTGTTGCGAAAATCCAATAGCAAACCATTCGGATCAGCTTGCGGCGTATTTGGATTGTCATAGTTTCCCGGACGAGGATTACGATTGCGGTTGTGCGCATACAGGTTGTGAAGATAGCTGTATCGAGCGCCGTGACAGCCGCGTATCAGCGACCCGAAACTGTGATTGGCTACGTTCAGCGCTTCTGTGATAAAGCACCATTGAACAGTCAAATCACTCAGTACAGGCAAAGCGGTCGACGAGGAAAGAGCTTCGTCCAGGCTCCAGCTCGCTGAGCAATGGTCGATAATAATATTTCGTCCCGAATTGATGGAAATTGCATCACCACCTGAACCCTCGTCACCCAGCCTGCATCTCAAATAACGGATAATCACATGATCCGCTTCGACGACTAAAGATGAATCGCGAAGACAGATCCCGTCCCCGGGAGCAGTCTGACCCGCAATTGTTATAAAAGGATTGCGAATAACGAGAAGTCTTTTGAGCCGAATCGTACCGGATATATCGAAGATGATAATCCTGGGGCCTTGAGCTTCGACAGCTTCGCGCAGAGACCCGGCTCCACTATCTTCCAAAGTAGTTACGTGGTACACTTTTCCTCGCCGCCCGCCTATCGAATACGCTCCGAATCCCTCTGCTGTTGGAAAGGCACGCACACGCACAGGCTCACGTCCAAAAATCGGCTGCAATACAAGCAGACTTGCAAGCAGCACTGAATATCTTATGAATCTGGTGATTCTCATCTGTTTGCTCCCTTTAGCGCGCAACAGGCGTCTTTAAAGATGACTTTCTCTATACGACGTGAGTAATGTTACCATACTTCAATTTGAGCTGACAGCAATTTATTTAAGCAGGAAGTCCATCCCAGGATGGGGCTTGCCCCACAGTTCCACAGTTGCGGGGTAGAATCCCACCCTACGAAAAAATATTCAAAAATACTCGCAAAAAACCTTGTCAGTGGATAAAAATATGATTATAATGAAAGGTTGAAATTATTAAGGCAGATTAAATTTTTATATATAAATATGGTTTTTCACGTAATTATAATCTAAAATGCTTTTTATACATGTCCTGTCTTAATAGATAAAGAATTTGTCCTTTTGTATTGGATTCTGTTCTTTGGAAAATTCCAAAACAGAGCCTGATTCGTACAATGGGAGTTTTCGGCATGTATACCTCCTGGTCAACTGGAGAGTTACCCAACCAAGCTGAATTGTTTCCTGCGCTTATGCGAGGCTCGTTTCGGTTACCGTCTAACGTTTTACTTACGAGCTGCGCAACCGATGGACGATTTACGAATTTTCGGCTGCGTGAGCCGCGGATTATTATATTTTCATACAATCTTTAAAAGGACGGAAAAATGAACGGAAAAACAAAATTGCTTGCATGCATACTGCTCTTAACAATAGCGGCGAGCATTGCACAGGCAGAGTCGCGGGATAGCCTCTGGAGCCAGGTTGAACAGATGATTAGCAAAGGTTTGCCGCAGTCTGCTATTACAATTCTGGACCAGATTATTCCCGATGCACTTGATGACCAGGCTTATCCTGAAGCTGTAAAGGCAATATGTCTCAAAATTACACTCCAGGGAGAGATTCAGGGCAGAAAAGCAGAGGAAATGATAATTCCGCTTGAAAACGAGATTCTTGATGCACCGGAGCCGATGAAGCCGGTAATGGAAACCGTTCTTGCACACTGGTACTGGCTGTACTTCCAGCAAAACAGTTGGCGTTTTATTCAGCGAACGCAGACGGCTGAGCCTCCGGGCGAGGATTTTACAATCTGGGACTTGCCGCGTATTTTATCTGAGATTGACCTGCATTTCACCCTTGCTTTGATTGCAGAGCAGGAACTGAAGGCGATTCCAATCGAGGAATATGATTTTCTTCTTGAAAAAGGCACGACTCCCGATTCGTATCGCCCTACTCTTTACGATTTCCTAGCCAACGAAGCTCTGTCGTTTTACGCTTCGTCAATACAGGCAGGCACTGTTCCGATGGATGTATTCGAGTTCATGGCAGACAGCCCGATTTTTGCACCGGCAGACGAGTTTATTTTATGGCTGCCTGAAACAACAAATACCGAATCAGGCAAGCTCAAGGCAATCTACCTATACCAGGACCTTCTGCAATTTCACAAAAACGATTCAGACAAGTCTGCTTTTATAGATGCAGACCTTCATCGACTCTAATTTTGATTTAACATCTATCTTTTAACGGAAAAAGATGAAATTTACGTCGCATACTTATAGCATT
>JARRRJ010000402.1:0-3186 GCA_037380865.1 Sedimentisphaerales bacterium | reverse complement strand
CTGCAAATCGGTTCCACAGCCGCACTCGCCCGTCTCCTGACGCCTTCAGATTTCGGCCTGGTTGCAATGGTCTCCGTATTTACGGAATTTATTAATCTTTTCAAAGACCTTGGCTTGTCTATGGCTACAATCCAGAAAAAGGACATCACGCATCAGCAGGTGTCCAATCTCTTCTGGGTCAACATAGGTATGAGCGTTTTGTTAGTCGTAATCGCAGCGGCTATATCTCCCTTTGTAGCTGATTTCTACGGAGAGCCGCGTCTGATATTAATTACAATTGCGCTGGGTGGAACATTCATTTTCGGAGGCCTTGTTGCCCAGCATACAGCATTGATGCGCAGACAGATGCGCTTCACCGCGCTCGCTGTAATTGAAACTGTCTCGATGGCCGCGGGCATAATCGCCGCTATTATCGGCGCATTGCTGGGATTGACTTACTGGTCTTTGGTTATCATGGTTGCAGTCAGAGGAATGGTGCGGGTCTATATGGTCTGGTCACTGAGCCCATGGCGCCCGGGCAAGCTCAACAGAGGCAGCGGCGTCCGTCCGATGCTTGCCTTCGGCGGAAACCTGACCATATCCAACGTAATGAACTATTTCACTCGTCACGCTGATAATGCAATCATCGGTTATGCTCTGGGTAGTACATTATTGGGCTATTACACAAAAGCATATGCTTTGCTGACCCTTCCTATGGACCAGATCAACGCGCCTCTTCACAGTATTATGATGCCGGCACTGAGCAGACTGCAGGAGGAGCCGCAACAGTATCGAAGCTTCTATCTCCGCGCTCTGACATCTGTCGCGATTATCGCAATGCCTCTTGTAACTTTTTTGTTCGTTTTTGCAAACGACATAGTAGATATTCTGTTGGGCAGTCAGTGGACTCCTGTAGCGTCAACATTTCGCTATCTTGGACCAGCGGCATTCTTCTCTGCAGTCGGATATGCGCCGGGCTGGCTCTTTATCTCTCTCGGGCGGGCAGGCCTTGCCTTGCGATGGAATATGCTCTCCACTCCTGTTATTCTAATCGGATTTCTTATCGGTGTTAACTGGGGAATTAACGGAGTTGCCGCAAGCTACAGCATTACTAATTCCGTATTGATGGTTTTGGGATTTGCAGTGGCCACTCACAATTCACCAGTACGCTTTTATGATATCGTTGAGTCGCTCTCGGTGCCTGTAATGAGTTCTATATTAGCAGGTCTGGCTGCTGATTTGGTCCGCAGATATACGTTAGATCTGAACATACTTATTCGTTTTTTAACATGTGCGATGGCTTTCGTTATTTGCTACTTCGCATCCACATTGGCTACGTCCACAGGACGACAGAGTGTTCGCTCGATACTGAACGCTGCGTCTTTCCTGCACGCCAGGCCTGTGAAAAATGCTATATAAACAACTTTAGAATCGGACGCTTGCTATTAATGGCATTGTAAGTAATTATGAAAAAGGCACGTATAATCGCGTTTTATCTTCCACAGTATCACCCAATCCGCCAGAACGATGAATGGTGGGGAAAAGGATTTACTGAGTGGACAAATGTAGCTAAGGCGCGTCCGTTATTTCGCGGCCATTATCAGCCTCACATACCTGCCGACCTGGGTTTCTATGACCTAAGACTGCCTGAAGTGCGCCAGGCTCAGGCAGAGATGGCAAAGACGTACGGAATCGAGGGTTTTTGTTATTACCACTACTGGTTTGCAGGCAAACGATTGTTGGAACGCCCTTTTAATGAAGTCCTGCAAAGCAGACAGCCCGATTTCCCTTTCTGCCTTTGCTGGGCCAACGAATCGTGGAGCGGCGTCTGGCATGGAGCAGTCAATCGCGTTCTTATCGAACAGACCTATCCGGGACCCGAGGACGAAAAAGAGCACTTCCGCTTTCTCCTGAAAGCCTTCAGTGATGAGCGTTATATAAAAATGGACGGAAAGCCGCTCTTTATCGTTTATTGTCCGAACAGGCTTCCGGAACCGAAACGAGTTACCGACCATTGGCGGAAATTAGCAATAGAAGCGGGATTCAAGGATTTGTTCCTCGTTGGGAATGCTTTTGAGCCATGGGATCCTGCGGCCAACGGATTTGACGGACAGATAGTTCGCAATCTTACCCACACGTTTGAAAATCTGGATCCACAGCGGCCGTATACAGTTCGACTCAAACGGCGAATCTTCCGACAGCCCGGAAACATCTACGATTATGCTCGTGTTGTTGAATACCTTTATATGTCGCAATGCAGTAAAGAGAACTTCTTTCCATGTATGGTTCCAAACTGGGATAACACGCCGCGAGCAGGTAGGCGAGGTATTGTATTTCACAACTCAAACCCGGATTTGTTTCTAAAACACGCGGAAATGCTTGTGAACCAGGTCCAACATAAACCGGTCGAGAAGCGTTTGATTTTTCTAAAGTCATGGAACGAGTGGGCCGAAGGCAACCATCTCGAGCCGGATATTAAATATGGACATGCGTATCTCGAAGCTTTGCATGCTGCTGTCAATTGGAAATCACAAAAATCTTCGCGGGGACTTTTAATTGCGAAATAAGCGACCAGAAATATTACATGTTGTCGGAGGTTATCCCTGGCCGTTGCATAATGGCAATAATATTCGCCGTTATCATATTCTGCGAGCTCTTTCAAACTGCGGCAACCTGGATTTGCTTGCAATCACTCGTCCCTCGGCAACAATACCTGAAGAAATTTCCACGCTGTGTCGCAGAGTGACTGAGTTTCCTATGAAGGCTCCTGAACGAAGAAGTTCTGACAATATTGATCTTAAATTGACCCTGAAGGTAATTCGAGAGTTAGGGGGATGGCCGCTTGATGAACATCGCCCGCAGGTAAGATCCTTCCCGAAACATGTCCTTGAAATCCTGAAAGCAAATTATGATATGGTCTGGATTGATCGCCTTTCGACATCATTGATATTGGATTACCAGGGTCAGAATTCCATTCTCGATTTGGATGATATCGAGCATCTGAAAATCGAGAGAGAACTTACGGTCACAGCCAAAAGTATCCTGCGCAAATTACGCCTCTTAATCTATATGCGTGCCTGGCGAATCGCAGAAATGGAAGCGCTTGAAAAATTCCGCCAGGTGGTAGTCTGTCACGAGAAAGACCGGCAATACCTCGGAGAGCGCAAAGCAATTGTGGTACCGAACGGCACTGATGTGCCTCAAGAC
>JARRRJ010000401.1:0-3193 GCA_037380865.1 Sedimentisphaerales bacterium | reverse complement strand
CGCTTCTTCCTTGCTCCCGGCTGCGTAGGCATGCTGGACAGACTGCTGGCTGACCCCGGCAAGCTCAAAGAATTCCGCACACGCGAGAAGATTGCAGCCGAGCAGGCTGCTCGTGCCGCTGCGGCAGCATCCAAGGAAAGCTGGATGGCACAGGTTGGTCCGCTCAAACAAAAGCTGCTGACCACACGTATACAGACAGTAACACTGAAAGACGGAAGCAAGGTTTCCACACCGTGGCAATTCCGCAACTGTGCTATGGGCGGCAGGCATACCGAGAAAGAATATCCTGAAAGCAACATTTCCATGCAGGAAAGCATGTTTATGCCGCTCTCTCCCAAGACTTACGAAGATGCACAGGAAATGACTGTGAAGCTTCAATATCGTCTCAAGGAAATTATCGAGGCCGCTCCCGGTGCAAAAGTTATGGGTGTAGGTCTCGAAGGCGGCATCGCACCTTATATTGACAAAGAGCCGGAGGACCAGGTCCCTGAGCAGCGTATGTGGCGCTTTATGAAACAGGCGATTCTCGATTGCGAATATGTCCCAGGCGTGGACGTTGCAATCGCACTCGACCCGGCTGCTTCCGAGCTTGAAAACGCATATCGTATAGAACGCGGCGAGCCGGATTCGATTGGTATGTACCGCTTCTGGCGTGACAAGAGCAAGGTTGAGATGAGCCGCGACCAGATTCTCGACCTGTACAAGCAGGCGATGGAACAGGGTATTCCCGTCCTTTCAATCGAAGACGGTTTCGGCGAACGCGACCATGAAGGCTGGAAGAACCTCATGAAAGAGCTTAATGATAAAATCTTTATCATCGGTGACGACCTTGTCACGACCAAAGACTCGAATATCGAGACCTGTGCAAAGAATGGTGAAATCAACGCATCGCTTATCAAGGCCAACCAAATCGGAACTCTTACCGAAACAGTTCTTGCAATGCTCACGTCTCTTGCTTATGGCGCAGAACTTGTTATCTCGCACCGCTCGAAGTCACCTAACGATCCGTTCGAAGCTGAAATCGGAACCGCGATGAACGCACTCGGCGTTAAGTGCGGCGGTGGAGCAAATACCGAACGTCTCCAGAAGTACGGCAGAGTCATGGAAATTATGGCTCTGGCAAAAGCTGGACAGAGAGAAATAACCGACAAGGAACGCAAGGAAATCGAAGAAAACGTAAAAGAGCTGGTTCGCATTCTCACAGGCAAGGAAGATGTCACTATCATGTCCGATGCAGGGGAGCTTAACATCGCCGCTCTGATGATTAAGATGCTTGCTATCGAAGCAGTAAGCGGCACAGAAGAAGCTACAAACGCAGGTATTCCTTCAGCCGCTGCTACTCTGTTCCTCGGAAAAACGGGCATTATCAGATTCAAAGGTTCGACGCCGCTCGGTACAAGTGCCGGCGAGGACGAGGCAATCCACTATGTGGACAGCATCATCGAGCCATGCGAATCGACAAAGAAATATACCGACCTGTTCAAAGACGCCGGTGACGGCACCTTCCGATTCAAGAAAGACGTGAAGGCAACTGACGTTCGCGCCAAGAAGGATGACAAAGTAATGGCTCTCTGGAGAAAGGCACAGCGTTATGATGGCAAAGGCTGTATGGACGCGGTTGCTCATATCGAAGGTGTCCTGGCAAAAGCGTTTACCGGAAAACGTCTTGCGTCACTCGGTTCACTGCTCGACACAGACAAAGTTCTGCTCGGACTCGAGTTGGAAGAAGCCATTAAAGCAGGCAGAATTTCAAAGGATGCTCCGGCAGAGGAAAGAATTCATACTATGCAGAGAAAAGGCTTGCTGGGTATGAACGCCATTCTTTCAATGTCACTGGCATTAGGAAGAGCGATCGCCGCAGGCCAAAGCAAGGAGATGTGGCAGCTTATTCGCGAGATCGCTATCGATACGATGGCCAGGTTCATCGATGCAAACGCCAAAGGCAAAAAGAAATCCCTCGCGGATCTCAAAACAACAGACTTCGACGAACTGCAGAAAATCTACCGCGAAACCGCGACTGAAGCTATCAAAGACGGCAAAACCATCTTCGAGCTTCTCAGGGCAGAACTGCCTGTCTATCCTGTATAACAACAATAGTTGTTATATAATAACGCAATCAAAAGCCGGATTCCCGCAAAAGCAGGAATCCGGCTTTTTTATTAATCTTCTGGCTTTGGAGGGAGTCTCTGATATGATTGTTAATATCGAAGTGTGAAGATTGCGTTGTTCAGGAGTTTCTGTGGAATAAGCAGGGCTAAATACGCACGAAGAGCGAAGGTCAATAGCCATGAAACTGAAACAGTTCTTATTAACCAAACACTTTAAGACTCGACTCGTAATATCCGCACTATTTATCATTTCTGTATATATCATAGCCTTCATGTACAGCAAGCCAACAATCGATACAGATTACCTTGCTCAATTGAACAAAATAAACATGCCTGAAAATTACAAGCCTGAAGACAACGCCTGGCCTTATTACCAGAAAGCCTTCGAACTTTATTCTGAGCCTGATTTCGCAAATAGCTACAGCATTATCTTCGACAATCCTCATAAAGATTTCTCCGACTTCAACGATACAGAACAGAGAAATATAACTGATTGGATTGAACAGAACCAGCCGGCATGGGAGGAATTTGCCAAAGCGAGCCTTAAGCCGTATTGCTATTTTAAATATGAAGAAACACAAGAAACAGATAAAGATGATCCTTTTTACACTTTAACTCAAATATTGGATGTTCCCATTTTTAGAATAGAAGTTCCAATTGGCACTTTTAGAGAAATTGCTTTCTTATGCAGATGGAGAGTCAATATGTACTCAGCAAAAGCACATACTCAAAAAGCAGTCGATGACAGTTTTACTCTTCTAAAAGCTGCGTCTCATTTTCAGGAAAATAAATTACTTATCGTTCAATTGGTGGATTTGGCATGTTATTCCATAGGTAATGAAGGTCTGCTAAAAGTTGATTCTGAAAACGAATTGTCACTAAGAATGTTAGAGGATATACAAAATCGTCTTACTGATATGTATGAATCGCATCCAGTTACACTGAATTTGGAAGGTGAAAGAATTACTTTTTATGACATAGTTCAGCATACATTCACGAAAGGCGGCCTCGGAGGCGGCCATTTGATACCGAAAAAGATACCGCCTCTAATTCCACTTGTAAGTGTAGTTATAACTATGGGGAAA
>JARRRJ010000400.1:0-4075 GCA_037380865.1 Sedimentisphaerales bacterium | reverse complement strand
GGTAGAACCCCACCCTACAATCTCTGTGAACTCTGTGTCCTCTGTGGCTGAGAAATAGAAAAGGAATGTTATGAAGAATGTAAATGATTTGTTAGCGTCAGTAAGTGATATATCGACTGAGAGTGAGTTTTTCTCTCCTGTGCCGGATGGGTACAGAAAGGGTAAGACTCGATATGTTTTTGTTATGGGTACTGTAAGGAGCGGCCTGGGCAAGGGGATTTTTTCATCGTGTCTGGCTAAGCTTTTACAGGATAAAGGGCTTAAAGTTGCGCCTATAAAGCTCGAAGGCTATCTCAATATAGACTCCGGCACGCTTAATCCATTCAGGCACGGCGAAGTGTTTGTGCTCGATGACGGCATGGAATGCGATATGGACCTGGGCACGTACGAAAGGATGCTCGACCAGGATTTGTCGCGGGCGAACTTCGCTACGAGCGGCCAGATTTTCAGCTCCGTGCTCAATAAAGAGCGGCATGGCGATTATCTCGGAAGAGACGTCCAGATGATTCCCCATGTCACAGGCGAAGTGAAATTCAAGCTGCGACAGCTTGCAATTGAATCAGATGCAGACGTAGTCTTCGTGGAAATAGGCGGAACTGTCGGCGATTTGGAAAACGCTTACTTCATCGAAGCGACACGCGAGCTTGCTTACGAGGAAGGCCCGAATAGCTGCTGCTTTGTCGCTCTGACTTATATACTCGAGCCGAAGACATTAGGTGAGCAAAAATCGAAAGCCGCACAGCTTGGAATAAAGCAGCTTATGCAAACCGGTGTGCAGCCTGATATTATCGCCTGTAGAGCAGGAAGCCCAGTCAACGAAAAAGCAAGGCAGAAAATCAGCGTGTACAGCAATGTCCCGGTCGAGAGGGTAATTAGCCTTCCCGATTCAGCGAGTATTTATATGATACCCTCGATGCTTCGAGAAAATGGGCTGGATTTCCAAGTTATTCGCATGCTTAAAATCGAGGACAGGATAAACCTTCAGCGTGAACGCCGGGAATGGGGTAAATGGTGCGACTTCACCGAAAAAATGGAGAAAATCAGCAGGCAGGTGACAATTGGAATCACAGGAAAATATACAACTGTTCGCGACAGCTACGCATCCATTATTAACTCTCTCGAACACGCGGGCATTGCATTGGGATGCAAAGAATCTATCAAATGGATTGATACTACCGACATAAACGACTCCAATGCGGCGGAGTTTCTCACTGACGTTGATGGAATAATCGTACCGGGAGGTTTCGGGACTCGTGGCGCCGAAGGCAAAATTTCTTGCATAAAATACGCAAGGGAAAATAACCTGCCGTATCTCGGCTTATGCTTCGGTTTTCAGATGGCTGTTATTGAATTCGCGCGCAACGTCTGCGGCCTGAAAAATGCCAATAGTACAGAAATAAAACCGGGATGCAAAGAAGCTGTGATTGATATTTTGCCCGAGCAGAAAAAAATCGAAGGACTCGGAGGCAACATGCGCCTCGGAGGTCACGATATCGAGCTAAAACCTGAAACGCTCGCATGGAGACTTTTCGGTAAGAAAGATTCGGTGAGAATGCGTTTTCGTCATCGATACGAAGTTGATCCGAAATATATCGAGACGCTCGAAGAGAATGGCCTGGTATTTTCAGGCAAAGCACCGAATCAGCCCATTATGCAAATTCTTGAGCTTCCCGAGCATCCATACTTTATGGGTACACAAGCGCATCCGTGCCTGACGTCAAGGCCGCTGCGCCCGCAACCGATGTTCGTAGGACTCGTAGCAGCCGCCCTCCAAAGACATTATCCAAAAGAAAAACTGCCTAATAGTGAAAAAGCCGTTCAGATGATTTAGAACTATTTAAGGCTGTCATTCCCGCGAACAGCCTGGCTTGAAGGGTGTGACATGAGGTGAGTTGAACCAGAATATTGAACTTCTATTGCTTTGTTTTTTCCTTTAGCATTTTTTCGAGTTCTGTGATTTGGGTGCGCTGCATTTCGAGCCAGCTGTTCAGCTTTTCTATTTCTTTGCGAAGGTCGCTGTTTTCCTGAATTACAGTGTCGAGGACACCCTGCACCTGTTTCCTTACAGTCTCCTCTGACTCCTGTTTCCACGTCTCGATTTCTTTTTGAGCTTCGTCAAGCAATTTCTGCTGCCCCTCAAGCTCTTTTTGCTGTTGTTTTTTCAGTTGTTCTATTTGCTCTTCGAGCCGGCCGATTTGCTTTTTCAGGTCCATGTTTTCAGCGGCTATAAGCCTGCTTTGTTTGACTGATGGAGTTTGAGTCTCGCCGCAGCCTGATATCGTTACGACAGCGAGACAAGAGGCAAATATTAAATATCTATACGTATTCATTTCACACTTCCTTCACGGCCGGTTTACAATGAGAGACTTCACCTTCGAAGCTACTTTTAGCACATTATGACAAACAAATCTATAAGTCGGAAGCTAATTTATTCGTCTTCGTCGCTGTCCGTCGACATGTATTCTCGCTGGCCCTCACTGATGTAGGCGGGCTCTGTTGTGTCTTCATCGTCTGCCAGGTCTTTGTAACCTGCTTCGGCGTCGGCTTCCATGTTGCTGCGGATATTCTCATACTCTTCCAGCGTTATCATTACCTCACGTGCCTGGCTTCCTTTGTATTCACCAAGTATTCCCGAAGCAGCCATCATCTCTATCATGCGTGAAGCCCTGGCGTAACCTATATTAAGCCTGCGCTGGAGCAATGAAACGCTTCCTCTCTTTGTCTCAAGCACAATGCGTACGCCGTCATCGAACAGTTCGTCTTTGACCATATCTGACGGATCAAGTGTTTTGATTTTAGTGAGTTCGGGAAGGAACTGCGGCTCTGCAATATCCTTGAGATGCTTGACGATGCCTCTTATCTCCGAATCACCGAGGAAGGTTCCCTGCGCGCGAACAAGGTCGCTTGTTCCGGGCTTGAGGAAGAGCATGTCACCCTCTCCAAGCAAAGTCTCGGCGCCATTCTGGTCGAGAATAATTCTGCTGTCCATTCGAGCTGCTACACGGAAGCCGATTCTGCACGGCATGTTCGATTTTATCAGGCCTGTTACTACAGTCGCCTGAGGACGCTGCGTCGCAAGAACTTATACGGGAGCTTCTTCGGAATTTTTGCTTCTTCATCCGGGTCGCTCGGATTGAATCGGTTAAGAATTTCTTCCCGGCTAAGCTTGTTGAACTCCTCGATGTTCTTGACTTTTGCCTCAGCCAGAAGAGCATAACGCTCGTCCATCTTCACAGTAGCCCATTCGAGTATTTGAACTGCCATCTTTGTCTCTGTCACTATGGGGCACATCAAGTGCGGAATAGTATTGAAAGCAGTCATCTCGACCATCTTCGGGTCAATGAGAATCATCTTGACTTCGTCTGGCCTTTTCGTAAGCAAAACGCCTGTGATGATGCTATTTATGCAAACACTTTTGCCCGAGCCTGTCGTCCCGGCGATAAGAAGGTGCGGCATCTTCGCGAGGTCGGAAATAAGCGCCTCGCCCGACGAATCCTTGCCCAGGAAAAGCGGTATCTGCATCCTTTGTGCTTTGCTGCCTGCATTCTCTATCAGGCTCTTTATGCGAACCTTTTCCTTCTCACTGTTCGGAACCTCGATGCCTATTGTGTGCTTGCCGGGCAAGGGAGCTACGACGCGAACTGCGCCCACTCCGAGCGCACGCGCCATATCATTGGCAAGATTGGCAATCTGGCTCACCTTCACGCCTGCCGCAAGCTCAAGCTCGAACATCGTTACCACAGGTCCCGTGTCAGCCGCTACTACGCGAGCGTTCACGCTGAACTCCGAGAGCAATTGCTCCAGCGCAGAAGCCTTTGCCTTGACTACTTTCTCCTGTATCGAAGCGTAGCCTGTCTCCGGTTCCATGAGCAAATCGAGCGGCGGCAAAGTATAATCATCGTAAGAAGGCTGCACTACCGTTTTATTCGAAGCTTTGGGTTTTGGTCTGCTTGCTATGTTGATGTCCAGGCGTTTGACAGGCATAGTTTCCAGCCGCTTCGGTGCGTCTTTTTCAATGGTTTTTTCTTTGTTGACCTTGATAACTTCAGGTTGTTTTTGTTTTACACTTAGTTTG
>JARRRJ010000399.1:0-3198 GCA_037380865.1 Sedimentisphaerales bacterium | reverse complement strand
CTTCCCGGGGCCCGGCCTGGCTGTCAGAATCATCGGGGAAGTCACTTCCGAAAGACTGGAGATTCTTCGAAGTGCAGATGAAATTGTCATAGATGAAATTAAATCCGAAGGACTGTATAGAAAAATATCACAGGCGCTGGCTGTTCTCGTGCCGGTCTCGACTGTTGGTGTCATGGGTGACGAGCGCAGCTACGAAAGCGTGATAGCGGTTCGCGCAGTAGAGACGGCTGATTTTATGACTGCCGATTTTTCAAGAATACCCCACGAAGTTCTTGCAACAATCGCCAACAGAATCATCAACGAAGTCAGGGGTGTTAATCGCGTGGTGTACGACATTTCCAGCAAACCCCCGGCTACGATAGAATGGGAATAATGCGAATCGTATAACGAGAATCCACCTTCTGTTTTCAGCGAAAGGATGATAATGTCATTTTGCACGGTTATAAACTGTATGGACGGGAGAACACAAATCCCTGTCAATGAATACTTGCGCCGGAAGTTTTCTGTAAAGTATGTTGATACAATTACAGAAGCAGGACCTGTTCGGATTTTATCTGACGAAAACAAATCGTCTCTGGCCGAATCAATTCTAAAAAGAGTTGATATTTCTATCAACAAACATAAATCAGCAGCAGTGGCTCTCGTTGCTCACCATGACTGCGCAGGAAATCCCGTCGAAAAAGACAAGCAGACGAAACAACTTCGAGTTGCTATCGAATTATTAAAAGATAATTATCCCGATACGGAAATACTTGGCTTATGGGTAAATTCTGACTGGAATGTCGAGCAGGTTTAAGGTGAAAACAAGTTATAAATGACTAAAGTTAAAAGTGACTCAAGTTGAATTGAACGACTTTAGCTTACTTTTTTAATCATCCTGTTTCAGCCTGTCCCATAATTACTGCGACATCGTGAATTTTACCATCTCTAAAATCAGGTAAAATGTTTCCTTCAATTTTTTCCCCGTCAACGGTTATTTCCTTTATTCCTTTTGCGATGTGGTTCGGATTCTGGACTGTAATTACATAGTCTGCATTTCTGAATCTTCTCTGAACAGTAAATCCTTCCCAGTCATTGGGAATACATGGATCAATCAGCAGGCCGCTGTATTCAGGCCTGATTCCAAGTATGTACTGTGTCACCGCGTAAAAGTTCCACGCCGCTGAGCCGGTAAGCCAGGAATTTTTCGCTTCGCCTGGCTTGAAGGCATCTTTGCCCGCAATCATCTGTGAATATACATAAGGCTCGGTTTTGTGCAGGTCGCTTATTTCTTCGAGATATGACGGTGCGATTTTCCAGTAAAACTCGAATGCCTGTTTACCGTCTCCAAGAATTGTTTCGCCAATCATTACCCACGGATTATTGTGACAGAAAACTCCTCCGTTTTCCCTGTAACCCTGGGGGTAGGTGGAAATCTCACCGTAGTTAATATTGTATGACGTAAACGGAGGATCATTCATGACGATGCCGTAATCGCTGTCGAGGTATTTTTTCACGGAGTCGAGGGCCTGTCGCGCTTTGCCGTCCTCGATTCCTATGCCGGCCATTACACACATGCCCTGAGGCTCTATAAATATTTTTCCTTCTTCGTTTTCGATGCTTCCCACTTTCTGCCCGAAATAATCGTAGGCTCGCAGGAACCACTGTCCGTCCCAGCCGTTCTGAAGAATGCTCTCTTTCATTTTTTCAACGTGAGAGATTGCGGCCTGTGCATCGTCCTGGTGACCGTATCTTTTACATATCTCAGCAAACTCGGTCCCGTACAGCACGAACATTCCCGCGATCAGCACAGATTCAGCGACTCCTCCTTCCTTGTTTTCTGTGGTCTGGAAAGACTCGTCAGGATTTTTCGAGAAACAATTCAGGTTCAGGCAGTCGTTCCAGTCGGCTCTTCCAATCAGCGGCAGGTTGTGAGGACCCAAATTATTGACAACGTGATAAAACGATCTTTTCAAATGCTCGAAAAGAGACTGTGATCTGGATTCGTCGTTGTCGAATGGAACCTGTTTGTCGAGAATAGAAAAATCGCCTGTTTCTTTTACATAGCTCGATACTCCCAGAATCAGCCAGAGCGGGTCGTCGTTGAAATTTCCGCCGATTTTGTTATTTCCTCTTTTCGTGAGCGGCTGATACAGGTGATACGCGCCGCCGTCCTCGAACTGCGTCGCCGCGATGTCGAGTATTTTCTGTTTTGCCTTCTCGGGAATCTGATGCACGCAGCCTATCAGATCCTGATTCGTGTCCCTGAATTCGAGGCCGCTGCTCATGCCAGACTCGAAATAGGAAGCACTTAGCGACAGAAAGAAAGTCATCATGCACTGGTACTGGTTCCATGTATTTACGAGCCGGTCCAGCTTTTCATCATGACTTTTTAAAAGGATATTCGAGAGCAGGCCTGACCAGTAGCTCCGTAACTCCTCGAATGCGTTGTCAACCGCAGCAATTTCACTGTATTTCTCCATCAGAGCTTCGGCTTTTTTCTTGTTTATCACGCCTTTGCTTTCCCATTTGTCGTCTTCGTCATTTTCGACGTAGCCCAGCACAAATATCAATTCTTTTTCCTTGCCCGGACTGAGCTTTATTTCAAGCATGTGCGAGCCGATGGGCGACCAGCCATGAGCAATCGAGTTTCTGCTGATTCCCTCGAATACAGCATCAGGGGAATCGAAGCCGTTATACAGGCCCAAGAAAGCCTCCCTGTCTGTGTCGAATCCCTGAACTTCCGTGTTTACGGAGTAGAACGCGAAGTGATTGCGTCGTTCCTTGTATTCGGTCTTGTGATAAATCACGGAGTCTTTAACTTCAACTTCGCCTGTCGAAAGGTTCCTCTGAAAATTTGTCATATCATCCAGAGCGTTCCAGAGACAGAACTCAACAAATGAAAACAGCCTGAACTGCTTTGTTTTTTTCCCGGTATTTTTAAGAGTGACTTTTTGTATTTCACATGAGTCACCGAGGGGAACGAAGTATTTCACCTGCGCCTGCAAATTGTCCTTTTGTCCCGTGATTAACGTGTAACCCAGGCCATGCCTGCATTCGTAAAAATCAAGCTCAGTCTTTACCGGCTTCCAGCCCGGTGACCATATATTAGCGCCGTCATTGATATAGAAATATTTTCCGCCTTCATCTATGGGGACATTATTGTACCTGAACCTCGTAATTCTGCGCAGCTTCGGGTCTTTGTAAAAGCTGTACCCT
>JARRRJ010000398.1:0-3199 GCA_037380865.1 Sedimentisphaerales bacterium | reverse complement strand
AGACATGAACTTGGGGATCAACGTTGTCGTACATCGATTTCTGTACGAGAGCGGCGTGAAAGTGACCCGGATCGAGTGTGATGAGATGAACCTTGCCAATGTTTGTTTGATCTTCAGACATTTGCGAATTACAGGACGGCATTATTATCGTTGCGAGCAGTAAACAGACAAAAAATCTAACCTTCATAGTTTACTCCGTAAACAGTCATCAAATAACATAAGGCCATCTCTGAGGCCTTGACAGCATGCTGTTTGCTTCGTCATCGTTTTTGAAACGTTCCTTTATCGGGTCCCAGTACAGTTTTCTTTTCAGTTTCATTGCCATATGATGGATAAGGCACGTGGTACATGCCCTGTGGCCTAATTCAATTGGTGAGATAGGAGGCTTGCGTGACTTGACACATTCGAGCCAGTTGCCATGCTGGTCATCACTCACATACAAATGAATTTCGTTCGGACCTATTTCCGATTTTATTATCTTAGGGTCGCTCGCATCGAGAGGTTTCGTGCCGCTTGTGTCAGGAACCGGATCACTCGCTGTCGCCCTGTAATTTCCGCGTGTTACGAAAATCCAGCCGTCCGTTCCCTCGAATTTAATTCCGTTTGGAAGCTCGTTGCTGACTGTCATCTCCACGCCATTTTCGTACTTAGCGTAAGTCGTGAAGATACCGTGTACATCCCATAAGCCGCTCGTGGGAAATTCAGCCGAGCCCCAGACTTCGGTGGGACCGGTGTATTCGGTATCCATACCCCAGTGTGCCGAATCGATGTGGTGCGCTCCCCAGCCTGTAATCATGCCCGCTCCAAACTGCTCGCATCGAAGCCAGCCGGGCCTTCCGTAGCCGTTTTGGGGATGCACGCGATTCTCCGTGTAATATACATAAGGAGTTGAACCGAGCCACATTTCGTAGTTCAGGTTCTCGGGAATAGGCATTTCAGGCTCTTCTTTGCCGGACGGATCACCAGGCAAGCCGACATAGACTTTTTTCAACTGCCCGATTCGTCCGTTGCGCACCAACTCTGCAGCGTAGCGGAACTGGGTCGACGAACGCTGCTGACTGCCTATTTGAAGAATCCTGCCTGATTTATGAACTGCGTTGCTTAAAGCGCGTCCTTCAGCGATGGTCAGAGATGCAGGTTTTTGAAGATAAACATCCTTGCCTGCCTCAACTGCGTGAATCCCGATAATTGCATGCCAATGGTCAGGCACGCTGATAAGAACCGCATCGACGTCTTTGTTTTGAAGTAATTCACGGTAATCATTGTAAACATTGACGCCGCTAAAAGATGTGCCAAGCCTGTTTGTGTATTGCCTGTTAACGAGTGCTTCGCCATCTTTCGCTCTATTTTTGTCGAGATCACACACGGCCATTATTTGCGCGGTATCATATTTCCATACTCCCGGCATATCGTGACTTCTGGAGATTCGCCCGTTTCCTATCGCACCTATATTGATACGATTGCTCGGTGAATTTTGACCGAATACAGTGGAAGGGACTATGGACGGAAAACCATTCAACGCAACGACTGCAGCAGCTGAAGTTTTCAGAGAATTCTGCAAAAACCTTCTTCGTGACGTATTAGACATTTCTTTCCCCTTTCAAATATCAATCCGTTTTCACGTTAACCTTAGGTGGTGACGCAAAATACTGCCACGCACTTTCGGCTTTTTCTTTCGTGAAATGACCATTGAAGACAACAAACCTGTACTTCAGCACATAACGCTTGCCCGGCTCAAGCTGCCAGTCCATATTTTTCGTCGGACAGAAGTTCGCATAGACGTCCCCCCGGTTATTCATCATATCCTCAGGCCAGACACGAAGCGGCTCGGGATGATTATAATTCGTGGGATATGACATCATAACTGCCCCGCCGTAATCATCGTCGAGCTGACCCTGGACGATACACCAGCGAGCTAATGAACCGTCGGCGTCTTTGCGTGTTTTCCCCTCGGACGTAAGCACCTCGCTGTTGTTCTTGTCCCATTTTTCCGTCGCTCTCCATCCTAATCCTGCATAACGGTATTCAAGAATCAAAAACGGACTTTCAGTTGCACAATTCAGCTCGCTCGTTATGTCTGCGATATAATAATCCTGATCGCCGCTCTGGTAAATTCGTACAGATTGAAGCTCGTTCAGCGCTACTTTATCGGCGTCGTTTTTCAAAACAACGTGCTCATGCAAAGCCTGGTACTCACAAAAAACCGGGCCTTCGGAAATTGAAAGGAATTTAGCAAACCTTACAGTGCCCTGCTTCGATGCGAGATTCCAGAAATCTATAGTATCTCCCTCGAAAGAGACCTGTGTCCATGGATTCCAGAGGCCGTAATGATGATAATGGTCGGGCGGCTGAATTCGCGTGAGCGCCTGTCCATGCGGCGTATATAAAGGGTGAATAAAGCCGCTTCTCTGGTAGGCCGGATCGACGCCTTCAGGAGGCACAAGTGTCTTATAATAATAGCTCAGGAAATTCTTCTCGCCGCTGTGAATAGTCAGGATTCCATCTTCAGCTTTAGCCTGAATAAGATTTGGATTTGAAATGCCTTCACCTTTCATTAATTCATAGGTTCTATTGGACTGCTGGTTATTATCACTTTTTATGATCCAATATAAAGTTCTCTGCTCCCCATCCAGGATTTGGACGGGAACCTGAATTCTTTCGTTACCTCGAATTTCCACAAGACTTAAGTCTTTGTCAGGAAGTAAAGTGATGTTATCGAGTTCGATTCTTGCAGGCACATCGAGTTCCTGTGCAGGTTTGGCCAGCTCGACTTCAAGCGTTGCGATTCTTTGCGCATTACTCATTGTCAAAATTGACAGAGAAAGAATAATCGATGACAAGTAAAATCTTCTCATTGTGGCTCCTTCTGCTAACATTCAAAAAGAATAAAATGAATAAGCTTTCAACAATGTTATTCCGGTTTCCAGATTTTGAACTCGCCGCTGCAATGAAGCATGCTCATATAATAGAGCAGGCCGCCATAGTAACGGTCCCTGCCGGATGGAGGCTCGAGCTCCCATATAGCTTCAACGAATTTTTTTGCGCGCTCCGTGTCAGTCGCCGCAAGAGCTGTCACTGCATTTGTTGAGATTAAACCTGCCGAATGAGAATTTCCAAGAGGCGTGCCGTCAAGGGTGTACAGGTCGCCATAGGTATCGATTCCCTGTGACTCGAAAAACTTTTCTAATTTATCGCTCAG
>JARRRJ010000397.1:0-3205 GCA_037380865.1 Sedimentisphaerales bacterium | reverse complement strand
CCCATGATAAGCGCCAGGCCGAGACACATGTACACTGATATGATACAAAAAAGCATTTTGAGTACCAATCTTTCGGGCACTATAGAAGAGCTTTCCAAACAACAGGAAAATGAAACGGAGTACGAAGCCGAAGGACAGGATAGAATGATGATCGAATATGACAGGCTTATCGAAGCCTATTTCCAGCGCCTTGCGGAAGATAACTAAAGGAGAAATACCATGGTTAGAAAAACGATATTCATACTTGCAGCGCTCGCAATTATTGCGCCCGAGATTTCGTTTGGTGGAAATCAGGACAAGGATAAGGAAGAGCCTCTTAAATGTGCCAACCTGATTTACGCGGGCACGAAAAGCTCCGTATGTTTCAGCTCGAAATTTCTTGAGACAGTCAAGCGCGAAACAAACTGCGAGCCAGACACACAATTTACGCCTGTAAGGCTTGTCAAGGAAGACATGTTCAAATATCCTTTTGCGGTCATGACAGGCGAGGGAACATTCAAGCTGCTGGACAAAGAGCGCCAGATGCTCAAATCGTACCTGATGCGCGGCGGTTTTCTCCTCGCTTCAGCCGGGTGCTCGTCCATCGAATGGGACCGCTCGTTCAGGCAGGAAATCAACAGGATTTTCCCTGATAAGAAATTGCGCAAAATAACCATGTCTCACCCGATATTTCACACAATTTTTGAAATAAATGCAATCACGCTGAAAAAAGGCGGGACCGCTCAGCTCGAAGGACTTGAAATAGACGGAAAAATTGTGCTGATTTATTCGCCTGAAGGACTCAACGACACCGCCAACGCGGGCAGAAAAGGCTCGACAAATTCGCAGTGCTGCTGCTGCGGCGGAAACGAAATCAAGAACAGCCAGGAAATTAATGTAAATATATTCACGTACGCTTTGACTCATTAGAGACTGGTTATATGATTTTGAAGAAAAACGATAAAGTGAAAAGCAGCTGCTGCCAAACAAAGACCAGCCCTCGTGCATACGGTCGCGCGCGGACCAAGACAATTGTAGTTTCCGTGGTCATCGTTCTCGTGATTTTATTTTTCCTTATGAAAAAGCAGGGAATTTTCGGTTTAAGCTCGAAATATCCGCCTGAAGTCTTCTCGATATTTTATACGTGTGACACGAGCGGCCACATCGAGCCCTGCGGCTGCGTCGGCGGCATGGCTGGCGGAATAAGCAGAAGACAGACTTATCTCGCGCAGGCGGAGCCAAAAGATTACCTCCTTGTCGACGCGGGCGATGTCACTGCTGGCTATCGTCCCTGGGAAATTCTCGAGCTGGAGTATATTCTCAAAGGCTATAAGAAAATGGGTTACCATGCAGTCAATATAGGCCATCGCGAAGTTATGTTGAGCTACGATGATCTTCTAAAACTCAAAGAGCAGTACGGCCAATTCGTTTCCGCAAATCTTCTCGGGCCCGACGGCAAACTGGTATTTCAGCCTTTTATCGTCGTCAAACTTTCGAATGGTTATCGATGCGGTATAACCGGGATACTTGACGATAATTTGCAAGCCGAAGATATTGGTGAGGGATTATCAGTTATCCCGCCTGCAGACGCACTGGCCAGGCACCTGCCCGAACTGGAGAAAAAAGCAGATTACATAGTCCTGCTCGCTTTCGCAGACCAGGATGCGATAAAGGCTTTGGCAAAGCAATTCTTCGAGATAGATGTAATAGTAGGCGGAAACGTCCTGCAGGCTACCACAATGCCTCTGAAAGAAAATCACTCCATCGTAGTATTAAATACAGATAAAGGCAAAAATGTAGGAAGGCTGAACGTCAGGTTCGCTGCCGACGACAACTGGAAATACGACAGCGAGCTTTTCGTAGTCGCGGAATCGATGGAAAGGGACGCGCAGCTAACGCAATTGGTCGAAGAATATAAAATGCAGCTTAAAGAGCGTGAATTTCATCCTCTGAAGGACGACGAGGAAGGATTGTCGGCAATCACCGCAGTGCGAAGCAAGAACGCAGATAAATACATCGGACCCGCAAGCTGCGAGGAGTGCCACAAAACTGCTTATAAAACATGGTCCGAATCGAAACATGCAACCGCCTTCAAAGTACTCGAGGAAAAGAATGACCATTATAACCCGAAATGTCTCGAATGTCACACTGTAGGCTATATGGCATCAGACGGCTATATCAGCCAGGAGCTTACGCCTGTTCTTAAGAACGTTTCATGCGAAGCCTGTCACGGCCGCGGCGATTATCATAGCAAAATCGAATCCGATGCCGCTGATGCCGCTCTGCAAAACGATTCACTGTCCTCTACAGCCGAAAATACCAAAATCAAGATCGAGCAGTTTGGCCTGAAACAGGTCGAATGCATAACATGTCACGACGAAGAGAACAGTCCTGATTTTAACGAAGAAGAATATTGGGAGAAAATTACTCATGGTCTCGACGAAGCCAAACCGGAAACAGAGTAGGGTGGGGTTCTACACCACCATTCATACTATATTGTTGTTGCTCTTGACTTCCACCCTTGCAGCGTCGGAGCCGCGTGTCACAAGTCCCGAGTCAAGTCTTACATGGTCGACTTCATACGAGAAGTCGCTGGAGCAGGCGAAAACGAAGAAGATGCCTGTCCTGATAAAGTTCGAGGCGGCCTGGTGCGTCTGGTGTGAGAAGATGGAAGAGGAAGTTTTCACCGACCCCGAAGTGAAAAAGGAACTCCAGAAGTTCGTTTGTGTAAAAATTGACGTGGACAAACAGGAAAACATAGCGAAAGCATACAAAATCAGGTCTCTGCCGCGAACCATTGTTATTAACACGTACGAGGAAATAGTAGGCGACTGGCTGGGCTACCACGAAGCTGACGTTTTCTATAAGCTTCTTCGCGATGTAGATGAATATACTCACACGCAGACAGGGACTACGAGCGCGCCGACGATCGAGCAGACGGGCGGGACAACGATTGAAGCGGCAAACCTTCCCGAAGTAGATCCCAACAACACCAATGATCTTATAGGCTTGCTGGGACACAGAAACACAGGCCTCAGCCGCAGGGTTACGGAGGTTCTAATTCAAATCGGACCGAAGGTTTTACCAGATGTTGTACCTGCTCTCGAAAGCAAATATCTCGGCACGCGCATAGCCGCCTGGAAAGTAGTTCACGAACTGACGGGCACTCAATTCAAATTCGATCCCTGGGCAGCAACTTCGGAAAGAGTACAAGCTTCAAAAATAA